>NZ_CDWRCM010000027.1:16684-17169 GCF_977927585.1 Frankia sp. CcWB2
GGCCGAGGGCTTCGACCTGCGGTGGGACTGGGAGCGGCGCAAGGCGCTCGCGGGCTTCGCCGGGATCGACTGGCCGGTGGAGTATGGCGGCCGGGGCGGCACCCCGGGGATGATGGCCGTCTACGACCAGGAGATGCAGCTCGCCCGGGCGCCGCGCTCGGTCAACACGCTGGGCCTGGCCTTCCTCGCGCCGACGGTGATGGCGGTCGGGACACCCGAGCAGAAGCGCGACATCCTCGGGCCGATGCTGCGCAACGAGGTGATCTGGTGCCAGGGCTTCTCGGAACCCGGCGCGGGCTCCGACCTCGCGGCGCTGCGTACGTCCGGGGTGCTCGACGGGGACGAGTACGTGGTCAACGGGCAGAAGGTCTGGACGACGTTCGCGAACCGCGGAGACAAGCTCTTCACCCTGGTCCGGACCGAGCCCGGCAGCCGGCGCCATCACGGCATCTCGCTGCTGCTCATCGACATGCACGCTCCCGGGG
>NZ_CDWRCM010000027.1:17467-19834 GCF_977927585.1 Frankia sp. CcWB2
TGGAGGTCCGGCCGATCCGGCAGATGAGCGGCGCCAGCGAGTTCGGCGAGGTCTTCCTCACCGACGTGCGGGTGCCGGCGTCGGAGTGCCTGGGCGGGATCGGCAACGGCTGGGCGACGGCGATGCTTCTGCTGTCGTTCGAGCGCGGCGCGTCCGGGATCAGCCAGTACACCGGCTTCCGGCGCAGCTACGACGAGATCGTCCGGGTCGCCCGGGCGCTCGGCCGCGACACCGACCCGGTGCTGCGCCAGGAGTTGGGCCGACGCATGGTCGAGCTCGAATGCCTGCGCTACCACTCGATGCACGTCCTCACCCAGGTAGAGCAGGGCCGGGACCTGGGGGCCGAGTCGTCGATCACCAAACTGCAGTGGTCGGAGACGTACCAGGACCTGTTCGAGACCTTTGATGCGCTGCTCGGCGCCGATGTGGCGCTCACCCACCCCACCGCGGACCTCGATCTGACGACGCTGCGGCAGGAGAGCTTCTGGACCCGCTCCGTCACCATCTGGGGTGGATCCTCGCAGGTACAGCGCACGATCGTCGCGGAGCGGGTCCTCGGCCTGCCACGCGGATCATGATCATTGTCGCGATTCGGGCCTGCGTCTACGTCTGTGCCCGCGCCCGCGCCCGCGCCTGTTCATCCCGCTGATCCTGCCTCGCCCCGCCTCCGGAGGTCCGAGCCCGTGTTCTTCGCCCTCACCGACGAGCAGCGCGCGCTCGCCGCCACCGTCCGGGACTTCCTGGCCGACCGCTTCGATCTGACCGCCGTCCGCGCGGTCTTCACCGATCCCGACGGTGACGGACACCCCCCCGAGCTGTGGAAGGCGATCGGCGAACAGGGCTGGCTCGCGGTGTGCGTGCCCGCGCGGTTCGACGGTCTCGGTCTCGGGCTGCTCGACGCACAGATCATCGCGCGGGCGTTCGGAGCGGGGGCGATCCCCGGGCCCTGGCTGCCGACCGTGCTCGCGGGCGAGGCGGTGCGGCTCGCCGGCTCGGCGGACCAGGCGGCGGCGGTGCTCGCCCCCCTCGCCGCCGGTGACCTGGTGGCCACCGTGGCGCTGCGGGGCCCGGGCGGGGGATACGACCGTACCGGCATCGCGGTCCGCGCGACCGCGGACGGCAGGCTGGGCGGTGTCGCGTCTGGCGTCGAGTATCTCGAGGTCGCCGGGTTCGTGGTGGTCGCCGCCGTCGACCCCGCCGGAGTCGGGCTCTACCTGCTCGATCCGCATGGCCCGGGGGTGACGGTCACCGCCCAGCGCGGCTTCGACGGCACCACCCGGCTGGCCTCGCTGTCCCTGGCCGACGCGCCCGCGACCCGGCTGCCGGCCTCCAACGCCGCGGTCGCTGCGGACCTGGTCCGTCGTGGTGCCCTGCTCACGGCCGCGGACCTCGTCGGTGTCGCGCGGGCCGCGCTGACCCGGACCGTCGCCTACGACATCGATCGGGTGCAGTTCGGCCGGCCGGTCGGTTCGTTCCAGGCGCTCGCGCATCATCTCGCCGATCTGCATGTCGCCGTCACGATGGCCGAGCACGCGGTGCTGTACGCGGCGCACGCGCTCGATACCGCCCTGCCCGACGCGGAGCTGGCGCTCGCGGTGGCGAAGAGCAAGGCCAACCAGGCCGCCGGGGACGCCACCGCGGCGATGATCCAGTACCACGGGGGGATCGGCTACACCTGGGAGCATGATGCGCACTTCTTTTACAAGCGGGCCAAACGCCAGATTCCCGCTTTTGGTGACACTCCTGCGCATCTGGAGCGCATCGCGGTGCTGACCGTCGACACGTTGCCCTGACCGCCCCCGATCCCGCAGCACTCGCAGCGGTGCTGGTTCCTCGGCGGTGCTGGTCCTTAGCGCGTCAGCGTATGGTCGAACAGCTGCCGGGCCGGGCCCAGGGCTGCCCGGCGGTCGGCGGGAGCCAGCCCGATGCGCGTCCGGCGATCTAGCAGGTCTGCCGGGTCGAGCGCGCCTTCGTCCCGCACCGCGAACAGCAGCTCCGCGCCGGTGACCGGCGTCCCCTCGGCGACGGGTGCCAGCAGGTCGGGGTCGCCGTCGGCCAGGGCCAGCACCCTCGGTGCCTCCGTCCCGTACCGCTCGACCAGACGGCGCGGCGCGGCCACCGTGGCGAGGACCGATCGAGGTGCCGCACCGACCAGGCCGAGCCGCCGGGTACGGCAGGGGCCGGCGTCGAGGTCGCCCACCGCGACGGCGGCGTCCACCGCGTCGGCGGCCATCCGTCGATAGGTCGTCAGTTTGCCGCCGACCACCGTGACCAGGCCGCCCGGGTCGGTCCGCACCAGGTGCCGCCGGGAGAGATCGGCGGTGCGGGCGGCGCTGGTACGAGCGGCGCTGGTACGGGCGTCGGCGG
>NZ_CDWRCM010000027.1:20142-22123 GCF_977927585.1 Frankia sp. CcWB2
TGTGGTCGGTGGCGGTGTCGAGCAGGGGGCGCAGGCCCGCGAAGGCGCCCAGCCGGTCCGCCGGGTCGATGGGGGTGGCCAGCACGTTCGAGACGATGCCCAGCAGCTGCGCGATCTCGTCCTCGTCGGGCACCGGGACGTCGACGACCTCCTCGACCGGCACGTCGGTCAACCCGACGTAGACGCGGCCGTCGTCCTGGGGCAGCACCAGCGCGAACCGGTTCCGTTCACCCGGCATCGGTAGGGACAGCGCCGCGCGGGTCCCGGCCAGGACGGTGGAGCGCAGCACGAGGTGGGTGCCGCGGCTCGGCCGCAGCCGGATCCCCGGAGCCAGGTCCGGCGCCCACACGCCGGTGGCGTTGACCACCGTCCGCGCACGCAGGGTGATCCGGGTACCGGTGAGGGTGTCCACCGCGGTCGCCTCGATCCCACGGCAACCGTGCCGGCCCGTGCCGGCACGGTTGCCGTGGGATCCGGTGCCGAGGGCACGCGCCGCGCTGCTGCCGCCGCCGAGGCCGTCGAGGCCGGTCACCCGCAGCCGGGTCAGGATCCGGGCGCCGAATCCGGCGGCGGTCCGGGCCAGCGCGACGACGAGACGGGCGTCGTCAACGAGCTGGCCGTCCCAGTGCAGCACCCCGCCGCGCAGCCCGGCTTCCCGGAGCGCGGGAGCCACCCCGAGCGTCTCCACGGCGGTCAGCCGGCGTGGGCCGGGCAGGACCGCGCGGGGCGTGCCCGCGCCGCGGCGCAGCAGGTCGCCGAGCCACACCCCGGCCTGGACCAGCGCGGCGTTCGACCGCGGTACTCCCGGGGTCAGCGGGGTGAGCATGGGCAGCGCCCGCACGAGATGGGGCGCGGTGTGCCGCATCAGGATGTCGCGTTCGACGGCGCTCTCCCGCGCCAGCGCCACGTCTCCGGTGGCCAGGTAACGCAGCCCGCCGTGAACGAGCTTGGAACTCCATCGGCTCGTGCCGAAGGCGAGGTCGTGCGCCTCGGCGAGGACGACGGACAGGCCGCGGGAGGCGGCGTCCAGGGCCACCCCGGCCCCGGTGACCCCACCGCCAATCACCAGCAGGTCCACCGGGCCGCCGGCCGCGACGGCGGCCAGCTCCCGTTCCCGCCGCCCGGCGTTCAACGAGGTCGCCGCGGTCGGCCGGAGCGTCAGAACCGTCATGGTGATCCCCCAGTGCTCTCCTTGACCGGTTCCGGCGCGAGGTAGCCGCGCAGGAGCCGGCGCAGTTCGGCGGTCCGGGTCGCCGCGGGGACACCGCCGCCGAGGGCCTCGGCGGACAGGACGAAGGACTGCACGACGAGCAGGACCATGAGGGCCAGCGCCGACGGGTCCGCGGGCCGCACGGCGCCGTTCGCCGCGGCGGTGCGGAACTGGCTCGCCAGCAGGTCCAGGATCATCTGCTGGGTGGCGCCACGTCGCTCGATCAGGTACGGGATCAGCAGCTCGGGATCCGTCTCGATAATCCGCAGATAGAGCGGGTTGGTGCGGAACGCCTCCACCGTCGCGATGATGTGCTCGACGAGATCGTCGAGCAGCCCGCCGTCGAGCAGCCCGCCGTCCGGCCCGGCCTGGGCCATGGCCGACGCGGCCGTCACGACCTGGGTCCACTCGCGGGTCATCACATCACCGACCAGCGAGCGCAGGTCCGGCCAACGTCGATAGAGGGTCATCCGGCTCACTCCGGCGCGGCGCGCTACCTCGGTTAGGGTGGTCCGCCGGACCCCGACCGCCAGCAGGGACGCCTTGGCCGCGTCGAGGACGGCCTCCTCGCCGGCGAGAGCCATCCTCCCTCCCTCCCGTCGCCACGGGCGCGGGGAGCGGCGCCGCCGCGCGGGATGTGCCATCGTAGGATGAGACCTTGTGACAATGTGACGTTGGCTGTCACACTGTCTCGCAAGAGATTCTACCGAGGCACCACCGGATCGGACAGGCGGTACGCACGCCGATGACGAGCACCGACGAGGCCCACGA
>NZ_CDWRCM010000027.1:22442-25854 GCF_977927585.1 Frankia sp. CcWB2
GAAAGCCCGTGAGATCGTCCCGGCCGAATCAGTCTGGTGGGGCTGGGGCCCCGCCGAGGCGCATGACCCACTGCCCGATTCCACCCGCCTTCTGCTGGCTCGGCTCGGCATTCCCGCCCGTCCTCGCCCGCCCGTCCCGCTCGCCGAGGTACGCCTGCCCGCGTCGCGGCTGCCGGATCCGGCCCGGGCCGCGCTCGCGGAGGTCGTCGGGGACGACGAGGTCCGGGTGGACGATGTCACGCGCATCCGGCACTGCCGGGGCCGCTCGACGACCGACCTGTTGCACCTGCGGGCGGGGGATGCCTCCGCCGCGCCCGACGCGGTCGTCCGGCCCGCCGATCATGACGAGGTGCTCGGCGTGCTGCGGGTCGCGACCAGAGAGCACCTCGTGGTCGTGCCGTTCGGGGGCGGTACCTCGGTCGTCGGCGGCCTTGCGCCGCCCGAGCGTGGCGACCGTGCCGCCGTCGCCCTCGACCTCGCCCGGCTGGACCGGCTCGGCCGGGTGGATCCCGACTCCGGCACCGCGGAGCTCGGCGCCGGGCTGCGGGGCCCCCGGGCCGAGGCGTTGCTGGCCGAGCACGGTCTCACGCTCGGGCACGTCCCCCAGTCCTGGGAGTACGCCACTATCGGTGGCTACGCGGCGACCAGGTCCAGCGGTCAGGCATCCGGGGGCTACGGCCGGTTCGACGACCTGGTCGTCGGCCTGCGGGTGGCCACGCCGGTGGGCGGCTGGGAGCTCGGCCGCGCCCCGGCGTCGGCCGCCGGACCGGACCTGCGGGAGCTGCTACTCGGCTCCGAGGGCGCCTTCGGGGTGATCACCCAGGTCGTGGTCCGGGTCCGGCCGCTGCCGGCCCGGCGCGGCTACGAGGCCTGGTCGGTGCCCGACTTCGCGACCGGCATCCGGCTGCTGCGCTCACTCGCCGCCCGCGACCTGCGGCCGACGGTATGCCGGTTGTCCGACGAGACGGAGACCGTCGCGGGGCTCGCGCGGCCGACCCGGTCGGGCGGCGAGCGCGGGGGCGGCGTCGTCGGCTGCTACCTGGTGACCGGCTACGAAGGCGACGATCGCGCGGTGGAACAGCGTTCCGCGGCGGTCGCTGCCGTCCTGCTCGCCGGGGGCGCCAAACGGCTCGGCGCGGCGGCCGGCCAGGACTGGGAGCAGGGTCGGTTCCGGGCGCCCTACCTGCGCGACGCGCTGCTGGACCAGGGCATCTTCGCCGAGACCCTGGAAACGGCGGGATTCTGGACGGCGCTGCCCGGGCTGTACGCGGCCGTCCGAGATGCGCTCACCATGACGCTGGCCGCCGCCGGCCTGGCACCGGTCGTCATGTGCCACATTTCTCATCTGTACGCCACGGGGGCTTCGCTCTACTTCACCGTCGTCTGCGGCGAGGGCGACGACCCGATCGGGAGCTGGCGGGCGGCCAAGGCCGCGGCCACGGACGCGGTCGTCGCCACGGGCGGCACGATCACCCACCACCACGCGGTCGGGACGGAGCACCGGCCCTGGCTCGGCGCCGAGATCGGCGATCTTGGTGTCGAGGTGCTCCGGGCGGTCAAACGGACACTGGACCCGGCCGGCATCCTCAACCCCGGGGTTCTCGTCGCCTGAGGCACTACCGGGCGCATCGGGTCGACCCGGGAGCCTGGGTAGGCCAAGGGTGTGGAGACCATTGCCGCCTGTGTGGTTGTCCTGTTCTTCCTGCTGATCCCGGTGGTCATCGTCGGTGCGGCCCTGGGCTGGGCCTACCACCGTTGCGCGCCGCTGCGGGCCCGGGCGGCCGTCGAGGCCGCCCGGGAGCAGCGGGCCCACCCCTGAAGACCGGGCCGGGCGTTCCGTCGATCCCCGGGATGTCCGGACAGCGTCTCCGTCAGGATGAGGCCATGAGCACCGGACCGTGCGAGCCGGCTCCGGGTTACCCCGGCGGGCCGGGCGGTGGCGTCGACCGTGATCGTGACCATGCCGGGGACCGTGCCGGGGACCCGGAGTTCGCCCCGGCGACCCGCGGCCTCGTCGTCGTGGGACCGGGGGCGAGCTTCGGTTCCGACCTGTTGCGCCGGTTTGGCCGGGAGGGGTTCGCCCTGGGAGTCGTCTCCCGGTCCGCCGACACGCTGACCCGGGTGAGGGACGAGCTCGCCGAGGACGGCCTGGCGGTGCACGGCGCCGTCGCCGACGTCACCGACCAGCCGGCCCTCACCACGGCCATCCAGCGGGTGGCGGCCGACGTCGGGGGGCTGACGGTGCTTGTCTACAACGCCAAGCTCAGCATCCGCGGCGGCGCCCTCACGGTGAAGGCCGAGACGATGAACCAGACTCTTGCGGTGAACGTCACGGGCGCGCTCACCGCGGTGCAGGTGGCGGCAGACCTCCTCGTGGACCGGCCGGCCGCGACCATACCTGTTGACCACGGCCGGATCGCGCACCGAGCCGGTGGCCGGCCGGTTCGCGCTGGCGATCGGCAAGGCAGGCCTCGCCGCCCTCGCCGATGCGGTACGGCCGATGCTGGCCGCGCGGGGTGTCCGGCTGCGCACGGTGGTTCTCGACGGCAGGGTGGACGCTGCGGGCCCGCTACGTCCGGGGGTGGTCGCGGACCACTTCTGGCAGGCGTTCGCCGCCCCGCGTGGCGACGTTTTCCGGCTCGCGCCGGCTAGACGGGACACTCCGGTGGCGCAGCTCCCGCTGGAGGTGTGAGCTGGTGGCGGCGGTGACGCTGGTGACATGGGTGACGGCCGGTGATGGCTGGCGGATCATGCTCCGGGCGGTGGCCGATGGTATCTGGTTTGCCCGGTCTGGTCGGTCAAGTCGGGGATCCGACACCGATGTCGCATGGATGATCGGACCCGCGGCCGTGCGGAAGGCACGGAGCATGCGACGATCCGGCAGGGCCAGGCACAGGACAACCGCCAGGCGGACATCGACAGGGCGACGGCGTGCTCCGGCGCGGCATGGCAGGAGATGGACCGGTGAACGACGGACGTGACGGTGATGGGCAGCAGCCTGCGGACAGCACCCATGTGATGCCTCCGGACGGTGATGGGACGCGGCCCGCGAACCAGAACAGGCCGGCCCGTCCGGGCGCCCCGGTGGGACCACCGCCGCCTGCGGAGTCCTTCCGGCCGATGGGACCACCGCCGCCCGCGGACTCGTTCCGGCCGGCGCGGCCGGCCGCGCCGGCCCGGAGGGGTGACCCGCCGGCTGGTTATGAGTCGCCGGCTGGTTATGAGCCGCCGGCCGGTTATGACCCGTGGGCCGGCTCCGGCGCTCAGGGTGGCTACGACGGCACCGCGGTCCTGGGTGCGGCGCCCGGGACCACGGGGATGGGGAACATCACCGCCCGCGAGGGCGGCGGACCCCATGATCGGCTGCCCGGCGCCGCCGGCGGGGGCGGTAGAGGCCCGGAGGGATTCGCCG
>NZ_CDWRCM010000027.1:25937-30093 GCF_977927585.1 Frankia sp. CcWB2
GGCGCCAAGTGGCGGCACGCCCGCCGTGCCCGTCAAGCCGCGTCGCCGGCGCCGGAAACTGCTCATCGCGCTGGTCGCCCTGATCGTCCTGTTCGTCGTGGGCGACCGGGTCAGCGTGGTGATAGCCAAGGATCAGATGCGCCAGCAGGTCGAGGCCGGCGTGGCCGAGAACATCAAGCCGGGTGATCCCATCCCGACGGTCAAGAGCGTGAGCATCGGCGGATTCCCGTTCCTTACCCAGGTCCTGTTCGGGAAGTTCACCAACATCGGAGTAGAGATCGAGGGCATCCCGACGCCGGGCCCGAAGATCTCGTCGGTGAAGGCCAATCTGAAGGGTGTACACGTACCGCTCGGTGATGCCATCACCAACAATGTCGGGCAGGTGCCCGTCGATCACGTGCGGGCCACTGTGGATATGACCTACAACGACCTCAACGCCTACCTCGCCGGGCAGCAGGTGCAGGTGAAGCCGGTCGACGGGGGAAAGGAGATCGAGGTGACTGGCACCGTCAACGTGCCGGTGCTGGGTACCCAGCAGGTCGGTGGGATCACGACGTTCGAGGTCCGGAACAACATGCTCACCCTGGTGCCGAGTGAGGTGAAGCTCACCGGAGCTGTGAACCTCGGATTCAGTGTCCCCGGAGAACTTCTGCCGTCCATCCCGATCCCGATCTCCGGTCTGCCATTCCATCTCCGCATCGTCGAGGCATCCACGAACGCGACCGGTCTCTCACTCACCGCGACTGCCGAGGACGTGGTGCTCCCGGCGTCCTGAGCCCTGAGTGGCGGTCCTGAGCCCTGACATGATTTCCGCCACAGTTGCGCCGACCCGGAATGCCTCGCGCGCGGTGGTCGAGCCGTACCGACCGCCCTCCCCGCGGTCAGGGCCCGGATCGGATCCGGTCGAGGCCGCCCATGGCCCCTCTCTCCCCGGAGTAGGTCCTTCCCGGAGTACGTCGACCTTCCCGCGGAGTACGTCAACCTGTCGACGATCGTTCGACGCGCGGCACCTCCCGGCGTTTCATCAGCCGATTTCCGGTGGCCGTCCGTTGGCTGATCGTCCACTTCCGTGGCGTGCGTCCCGGGTGCCGCCGAGGCCTGCAGCCGCTGGTCGGATCGGCGACAGATGCCACTGTCGGGGACCGTCGACCATCATTCTCATAGGGTGCCGGACGGGAACATGCGTCATCGTCGTCGCTTCCGGGGCACGGTCACCGAGCTTCCGTGGCACGGTCATCGAGACGATCTGACCACTCAGGGTGACGTGGCCCGGAAGGTTTCGTGCAGGGTAACCGGTAAATCGACCGATCATGAGGCGGCAGGAACCCGAGAGATGCCCGGAAGTCGACGCGACGGCAACGATCGCCGTTCAGCTGGTGGTAAATCGTCACCCGGGGTGGATCAAGGTCATCCCTCGACGCTACGATCGGGCATCCGGCGTGATCCGGCGGCTCGAGTGGCCGCGCGAGGTGGTGACCCGGCGCGCCATGATGACACCGCAGTACCTGGTAAAACCGCACAGCGTAGTGACACCGCACAACGTAGTGACAAGGTGGAGTTCGGCGGGACATCCCGGCCAGCGTCCCGTCGCGAAGGGGGAAACACGTGCAGACGACCTTCCTGAGAGTCGTCACCGAGGCCGGTGCGGCTACCGTGCCGGCCGAGGCGCAGTTCATCATCGGCCGTGCCCGGACCGCCGACTACGTCATAGCGGACAGCCGGGTCTCCCGTCGCCATCTCCTCCTTGAGCAGACCGGCAACGGGTGGGTCGTTCGGGACATCAGTTCCAACGGCACCTGGATCGACGGGCAGCGCATGCCCGAGACCGTCCCGGTGCACGGTGAGGTGCGGCTTCGTCTCGGCACTCCGACCGGGCCCGAGGTTGTCATCCATCCCCAGGTGCCGGAAGGCCGCAGGCCGCTGGACGAGCCGGAGTACGACCCCGGCTACGACATGCAGACGATGCTGCCCAATGCTGCCGGTTACTCTCCGCCACGACCCACGGGCTCCTCGAGGGGTGGGCGCGGGACCTCGCATCAGGGGCCGACCGATCCGTCCCAGCGCGGGCACGACTACGACGACCAGGGTCGGGACGAACGGGTGAGTGGCGTCACCAGCCTCGAGCAGGAGCACGAGCGGCGAACCACTTATCGGCTGCGCCCGGGCACGATGTCGATCGGCCGTGCCCGTGACAATGACATCGTCATCACCGACCTGCTTGCCTCCCGCCGGCACGCCGAGCTCTACATCGGCCGGTCCGGCCTGCAGATCGCCGACCTCGACTCCGCCAACGGCGTGTTCGTCAACGGTCGTCGGATCAACCGGGCGTCCGTCGGCCAGGGCGACGTCATCGCCGTCGGTCACCACGTCTTCCAGCTCGAGGGCGACCAGCTCGTCGAGTACATCGACTCCGGTGACGTCAGCTTCGAGGCCGACGCCCTGAACGTCTGGGCCGGTCAGAAGCAGCTCATGCACGACATGACGTTCAAGCTGCCCGGCCGGGCGCTGCTGGGCGTCGTCGGGCCGTCCGGGGCGGGTAAGTCGACGCTGCTCAACGCGCTCACCGGCTTCCGCCCCGCGGACAAGGGCACCGTGCGCTACGCCGGCCGGGACCTCTACTCAGAGTATGACGAACTGCGGCGCCGGATCGGCTACGTGCCGCAGGAGGACCTGCTGCATACCTCGCTCACCGTCCGCAAGGCACTCGAGTTCGGCGCCGAGCTGCGCTTCCCGCCGGACGTCACGAAGGCGGAGCGGCGCACCCGGGTCGACGAGGTGCTCGCCGAGCTGGGCCTCACCCAGCACGCCAGCACCCAGGTCTCCCGGCTGTCCGGCGGCCAGCGCAAGCGGACCTCGGTGGCCCTGGAGCTGCTGACCCGGCCGACCCTGCTCTACCTCGACGAGCCGACCTCCGGCCTCGACCCGGGCATGGACAAGAACGTCATGGAGTCGCTGCGCAAGCTCGCGGACGACGGCCGGACGGTCGTCGTGGTCACCCACAGCGTCGCCCAGCTCGACCTGTGCGACTACATCCTCGTCCTCGCACCCGGCGGCTACGTGGCCTACTTCGGTCCGCCGCAGGACGCGCTGCCCTTCTTCGGCAAGCGGGACTACCCGGACGTCTTCCTCACCCTGGAGGCGACGCCCGGGGCCGAGTCGGCCGCCAAGTTCCGCAACTCGCGGTACTACGTGCCCGCCTCGATCACTGCTCCGTCGGCCCGGCCGGCTCCCGAGGAGCTGCCCTCGCTGCGGCAGCAGTCGGTGATCTCGCAGCTTGTGACGCTGAGCCGACGAACAATGGCCGTCGTCGCATCCGACAAGTCATACCTGCGGCTCATTATCGCCTTCCCGTTCCTGCTCGGGCTGATACCCAGGGCCATCGGCGGGAACTTTGATCTCACGGCCGAACAGGCCAAACAGTTCTCGCCGAACTCGGATGCCCCGACAGTTCTTTTGATCATGGTTCTCTGTGCCTGTTTCATGGGAATGGCGAACTCGGTCAGAGAGATCGTCAAGGAACGGGCGATCTACCGAAGAGAGAGAGCCATCGGTCTGTCTCGGACCGCGTATGTCGGTTCGAAGATCCTCGTTCTTGTTATGATCACTGTCGCCCAGGCGATCCCGTTCACGTTGATCGGTCTTGCCGGGCGAACGCCGGACAAGGGTGTCGTGCTCGGGAACGCCCTGCTCGAACTGCTCATCGCCGTGATTGTGGTCTCGCTCGCGTCGGCCATGCTCGGGCTGGTGATCTCGGCGATGGTCGACAACGCGGACAAGACCATGCCGCTCCTGGTACTGATCACCATGGCCCAGCTCATCTTCAGCGGTGGCATCGTGCCGGTGAAGGGCACGCCCGGTCTGGAGCAGATCAGCTACATCGCGCCGGCCCGCTGGGGCTTCGCGTCGATGGCCTCGGTCGGTGACCTGAACCGCATCACCCTGGCCGGCGTGCTACGGCCAGACAACCAGAAGCCGGTGAACCCGAAGGTCGTCGATGACCCCTTCTTCGACCACAGCGCCTCGGCGTACCTCACCGACATCGTCGCCGGTCTCGTCGTCGGCGTCCTCCTCGTGATCATTACTTCCTTCCTGATCCGCCGGATGGACCCGAAGACCGTCAAACGCGCCACCGCCGCACCGGTCAGCGGCCCACCCC
>NZ_CDWRCM010000028.1:0-4381 GCF_977927585.1 Frankia sp. CcWB2
TGCCGACGGGTGTCACTCCACATGCCTGCTTCAGGCGTCCTCGGTAACGGTAGAAGCTCGCCGCGCGAACCACAACATATTTTCTGTGTCGCGCCGCGGACACTTCCAGTTACGAAGCGTCGGGCGGCGTGCCGGGCTCCAATGACTCCGCCACCGGCGGCGACCCGACCGGCGGCGGCGTGCGCCCCGAGACGAGGGCGAGTACGTCCTCCCCGTAACGGTCGAGTTTGGCCTGTCCGATGCCGGGCAGCCGCACGAGCTCGGCCACCGTGCTCGGCCGGCTCTCGGCGATCGCCTGCAGCGTGGCGTCGGTGAAGACGACGAAGGCCGGTGCCCCCTGTTCCTTCGCCCGCGCCGAACGCCACGCCCGCAGGCGCTCGAACAGCGCGGCGTCGACGTCGCCGGGGCAGCCCTCGCAGCGTCCGACCCGCGCATGCACACCCGTCAACGACCGGCCGCACGTCCGGCACCGCACCGCCGATCTGCTCCGGGACCGACCCGGGCTGGCCTCCTCCGCCCCAGCCACGGGCCTCGTGCCCTCGCCTCGCCCCCCGTGGCGGACGCCGGCCGCGGGCTCCCGGCGCATCGGGCGCAGATCGTCGAGGAACCGGGACGGCCGCCGCGACCGCCGGCCGCCCTCTGCCCGGGACAGCGCCCAGGACAGGACAAGGTGCCTGCGGGCCCTGGTCACCCCGACGTAGAGCAGGCGACGTTCCTCGGCGATCTGCTCGGCGGTCCTGGCATGGACGAGGGGAAGCGTGCCCTCGGTCAGCCCGACGAGGAACACCGCATCCCATTCCAGGCCCTTGGCGGTGTGCAAGGTCGACAGGGTCACCCCCTGCACCGTCGGCTGATGCTCGTGGGTCGCGCGGTCGCCGAGCTCGGCGACGAAGGCCTCAAGGTCGGCCTCGGGCGAACGGGCGGCGAGATCGCCGGCCAGCCGGTGCAGCGCGGCGAGGTTCTCCCATTGTTCCCGCTCGGCGCCCGAGCCCACCGTCGGCTGGTCCGCCCGCCAGCCGAGCGCCGCGAGGATGTCGGCGACGACGGCCGTGAGTCCCTCCGGGCGGTCGGTGTCGGCAGAGCGCACCGCGGCCCGCAGCAACCGCATGGCTGCGACGACCTCGCTCCGCTCGAAGAACTTCTCCCCGCCCCGGAGCAGGTAAGCGATGCCGGCCCCGCCGATCGCCGCCTCATACGCCTCGGACTGGGCATTCGTGCGATACAGCACGGCGATCTCACTCGCCGGCACGCCCTGGTCGAGCAGCCGGCGGATCCGGGACGCCACCGCGGCGGCTTCCGCCGGCTCGCTGTCGCACTCCAGCCACACCGGGGCGGGACCCTCCGGGCGGGCAGCGATGAGGCGGGCCGCCGGGGCCGCCCGCATCAGGGTGTTCGCGAGTTCGACCACCTGGAGGGTGGACCGGTAGTCCCGGATCAGACGCACCACGGCCGCGTCCGGGAACCGGCGCGGGAACCCGAGCAGGTGCTCGGGCGACGCCCCGGTGAACGAATAGATCGTCTGATGGGGGTCCCCGACGACACAGAGGCTGTCGCGCTCCCCCAGCCAGGCGTCGAGGACACGCTGTTGCAGGTCGTTGACATCCTGATACTCGTCAACGACGAAATGGCGGTATCTGGCCCTGACCTCGGCCGCGACCCAGCTGTGCTCCTCGATCATCGCCGCGGTCAGCAGCAGCAGATCCTCCATGTCGATCACACCGGCGTCGCGCTTGACCTCCTCGTACGCGGCGTAGAGCCGGGCGACCGTCTCGGGGGGGGTGGCGGTCTCCCGCCCGCTCGCCGCCGCCATCCGGGCGTAGTCCGCCGGGCCCACAAGCGTCGCCTTCGCCCACTCGACCTCCGAGGTGAGGTCGCGCAGCTCGGCCCGGTCCGGCCGCAGGTGCAGGCGGGCGGCCGCCCGCACCACGTACGGGATCTTGCTCTTCTCCACCCTGGGCAGCGCGACCCCGGCGACCGGCGGCCAGAAGTACAACAGTTGCTTGAGAGCCGCGGAATGGAACGTCCTGGCCTGCACTCCATCAACACCCATGGCCCGCAACCGGCCGCGCAGCTCTCCCGCGGCCCTGGCTGTGAAGGTCACCGCCAGGATCTGACCCGGCCCGACCCCCCCCTGAGCGACCATGTGCGCGACTCGATGGGTGATGGTGCGCGTCTTACCCGTACCGGCGCCGGCGAGGATGCAGACCGGTCCGAGCGGAGCTCCGGCCGCGACCCGCTGTTCGGGATCGAGCGCGGCGAGCAGATCGTTGCCCGACCGCACACGGGCGGCCTGGGCGGCGAGGGCAGGCGGTCCGGACATCATCCGATACGGTAGTCCCCGCCGCGCGGCGGGAACCGACGGCGCCGCGGTGGGGTTACATGAACCGTTGTGTCACCAGCGGCTTGGAGGCCCTTTCGTGCTCACGATCTACACGACTTCCTGGTGTGGCTACTGTGTTCGGCTGAAGCGCCAACTCGACCATGCCGGCGTCGAGTACACGACCGTTGATATCGAGCAGGACCCGACAGCAGAGCAACGTGTCCGCGATGCGAACAACGGGAACGCGACCGTACCGACCGTGCTCTTTCCCGATGGCACTGTGATGACGAACCCAAGCCTTCGCCAAGTCACAGAGAAGGTCACTTCTGCCGCATAACGGATACGTAGAGCAACGACATCTCGGGAGTTCTTACCTTCCCACTGCACACGCGGCCGGCTCGTGGGACGGTGTCCGTCACTGCCCGTGAAGTTTGTGGGAGAGTTCGGCCTGTGTCGTCAGCACCTTCAGAACAGGCGTGGAGCACCGTCGATGCCGCGCTGCGGGCCGCCAGCGCCCTTCACCGGATGGAGACGGCCTGTTTCGTCATGGTATCGACGACGACCGCGAGCTATCTCCGGGTGACAGGTCCCTCCGCTGGTCTCGACGAGGGAACGCACTACCCCCGGGGGGACAGCCTGGTCGCCCGCGTGCTCGACGGCACGCCCGCCACGGCGTCCGGTCTCGGCCCGACGCACGCCGGATCCGACACGGCCGAATACCGCCAGCTCGGGATACGCAGTCATGTCACGATGCCGGTGGTCCGCGCGGACGGTCGGCTGGTGGGCCTCCTCGTCGGCCTGGACCACAGCAAGGTGATCGTATCGGCCGACATCCTGGCCCTGCTGCGCGGGGTGGCCGATGCACTCGCGGCCACCGGGGACGTTCCCGTGCCGAGCCCGCCGACGGTCTCCGCGAACGGTCCCCGGCCGCCCGGCGGCCCGACCCCCCCGGGCCCACCGGCGGCCCCGCGCCCACCGGGGCGGATACCCACCCCGCAGACCATCGCGCGGGCGGTCCGGCCCGGGCCGCCGGGCCGGGCCGGACCGCCGTCCGCGGCGGGCGGGACCGGGGCGGGAACCGGCCCCCGCCGGAGCCCCTCGGATATGCGCCTTCGACGTACTCCCGCCGGGTGGGTCGTGGAGGGTCCCGGAGCCGAGATCCGGCCGGTCGGCGACCTCCTCTCGGCAATGGTGCTCGCCGATCTGCTGGCCGAGGATCTCGCCCCGCCCGGCCGGCCCCGCCGCCCCGATCGTGACCTGAGCGAGGTCGAGCAGCTCCGGCTGTCCGTCGTCCAGCTGGAACACGCGCTGGCCTCCCGCGTAATCGTGGAACAGGCCATCGGGGTCCTCGCCGAACATAACCACATCCGCCCGCGGGAGGCCTTCGAGCGGCTGCGGCGCACCGCTCGCGGAATGGGACGCAGGGTGCACGATCTGGCTCGGCAGGTGGTCGATTCGGTGGGCGACCCACGCGCCGTGCTACCGGGCGAGCTCGGTGGGCGCGGCGGCAACCCACCGGGCGGTGGACCACCGGCACCGAGCCCCGGCGGCGGCGCGCCCCGCCCCGCACCCCCGCGTCCCACCTCCACCAGGCACTGAGCACGCCCCGCCGGACCCGGGACCCCGCGGGACCGGGACCCCGGGGACCGGTACGGGCCCGGTGCTCAGGACGCGACGATGCCCAGTGCCCCCACGGCCGCGGAAATCCTGGCCGCGTCCCCGACGAGCACCGTGATCAGCTTTGCCGGGGCGAGCAGGCCCGCCGACACCGCCTGGATGTCGCCCACGCCGACCTCGGCGAGGGCGCGCGGGTGATCACGCAGGTACTCGACCCCGATCCCGGCCCCGGCCAGCGCCGACAGCGTCGAGGCGAGACCGGCGGCGGTCGCACTGCCCAGTGCCAACGTGCCGACGGCGTATTGGCGGGCGGCGTCGAGCTCCTCCTCGCTGGGCGGTAGAACCGCCATCCGCCCGAGCTCGTAGAAGATCTCCAGCAACGCGGGCCCGGTCACCTCGGTGGCGACGTCCGCGGCGACGGTGAACCGTGACCCCGCCTGGTAG
>NZ_CDWRCM010000028.1:4591-8246 GCF_977927585.1 Frankia sp. CcWB2
TGATCGATCGAGCTGCGCGGGGAGTAGGTGTAGCCCTTGTCCTCGCGGATGTTGTTGACCAGCCGGGAACTGAAGTAACCACCGAAGATGGTGCTCGCCAGCCGCTGCGCCGGGTATCCGGGCGCGGAGCGGCCCAGGGCCGGTCCGCCCAGCCTGATGTTGGTCTGCACGGCACCCGGACGGTCGACGATGACAATCGGGCCGGTGGTGAGGGCCGGGACCGGCGGGACGGCCCGCGCGGGCCCGCCCGTCCAACCGCCGAGCGCGGCGGAGACCGCCGCGAGAGCACGCGGCGCCGACACGGCCCCGACCAGGGTGAGGATCGCGGCGGCCGGGGAGATCCGTTCGGTGTGCAGGGCCCGTACGTCCTCGGGGCCGACCTGTCCGACGGTCTCCGGCTCGGCGATGCCGATGGCGTAGGGGTGGTCACCGAAGAGCCGGCCGAGCAGCGCCTCCCGAGCAATGACCGCGGGCTGGCTGCGGGCCATCGCCGTGTCCTCGACGATCCGGTCGCGTTCGCCGGTGACCTCGTCGTCCGGGTAGGTGGCACCGAGGAGCACCTCGGCCATGATTCCCAACAGGGGTTCGAGGTTCACCGCGAGGGCGGAACCGACGATGGACAGCCGGTCGGCGTCGACCCCGGTCGACAACGATCCGCCCAGGCGCTGGACCTCGGTGGCCAGGCCCACCCGGTCGAAGCGGTGTGATCCGGTGAACAGCGTCTCCGCGAGCACCTCGGCCCGGGCCTGGTGCACGGCGCCGACGCCGGCGAACGGGATCCGCAGCCGCACCTCGACCAGGGGCACACTGGCCCGCTCCACCACCAGCACCCGCAGACCGTTGTCGAGAGTGTGGTCGCTGACAGCCGGCAGCTCCGCCGGGACGGTCGGGCGCACGGCCGGGATGACCGCCGCCCGGGTGGTCGTCGAGCTCAGCGCGCTGCCGCTCATGAGGCGGCGCCGGCACCCAGCTCCAGGACCGAGCGGCCCTGGTCGAGAAGCGCCCGGGCGGCCGCGGCGACGGCCTCCCCGGTCACCGCGGACAGTTCCGCGGGCAGTTCGTTCACCAGCTCGGGACGTCCCCGTTGCAGTTCGTGCACAGCCATGGCGAGTGCCCGTCCCAGCGCGTCGTCGGACTCACGCAGCAGCGAGGACGCCACCCGCGCCTGCACCCGCTCCAGCTCGCCGTCCGCCAGGCCCTCACCCGCCAGCCGCGCCAGTTCCTCGTCGACGGCGGCGAGGACGGCGTCCGCGCTCGCGTCCTCGGACTGGCGGGCCTCCAGGGTCAGCAGCAGCGGGTCACGCTGCTCGAACGGATCCCCGAAGGTGCCGAGGTAGGTGCTCACCCCGATGACCGAACGGTCCTTCTGCACCAGGCGGCGTTCGAGCCGGCTGGCGTCGCCGTCGCTGAGGATCTCGGTAAGCAGGTAGTAGGACAGGTAGGTGGACAGGTCGTCGATCGGGTCGGGCACCCGGTAGCCGACCGCCAGGGCGGCGCGCGGCGCGAGCGGGTCGGTGAGCACCGCCCGGCGCTCGGTACTCGGCACCGGCTCGGCGAAGCTCACCCGCGTCGGCACCGAGCGGGCGGGGATGTCACCGAAGTACCGGCGGACGAAGGTAAGCGTCTCCTCCGGGTCGATGTCGCCGACGATGGTCAGCACGGCGTTGCCCGGTGCGTAGTACTTGTCGAAGAAGTCCTCGGCGTCGTCCAGGCTCGCGGCCTCGAGCTCGGAGAAATCCCCGTAGCCGTTGTGGGCGTTCGGGAAGGTGTCGAACGCGACCGGCGGCAGCTTGATCCAGGGAAATCCCCCGTAGGGGCGGTTCAGGACGTTGACCCGGATCTCCTCCTGCACCACGGCGATCTGGTTGTCCAGGTTCTGGCGAGTGATCTTCGGTGCCCGCATCCGGTCCGCCTCCAGGAACAGGGCCAGTTCGAGTGCCCCGGCCGGGAGCAGCTCGAAATAGTCCGTGTAGTCCGGGTGCGTCGATCCGTTGAAGATTCCGCCGGCGGCCTGGACGTGCTTCGGATGCTCGGCCTTGCCGACGTTCTCGCTGCCCTGGAACATCAGGTGCTCGAACAGGTGAGCGAATCCGGTACGGCCCTCAGGCTCGGATCGGAACCCGACGTCGTAGTGCACCGAGACGGCCACCACCGGCGCGGTGTGGTCGGGGGCGAGCAGCACGCGCAGGCCGTTACCGAGCCGGGTCCGCTCGATCGGATAGGAGGATGCCGGCAGGGCCGACTTCATCGCGGTGGACGCGGCCGGGCCGGGTTCTCTAGGCGGGGACACAGTTGCCAACGCTACTGCCCGGCGGGCCGCGCCGGTGGCGAAGAGGACACCCATCCCAAGTCATGGCCACGGGAGGCCGTGCCACGGCCCGCCCGGAGCCGATTCCGCCGGCCGCCGGCGACGATCACGGGCGGCCCCGCCCAGACGACCACGGGCGGCCCGCCCAGAGGACGAGGTGCGGGAGATTGCGACTGTCGGGCGGCAAACTGTTCCCATGGGACAGTTTCCAGCCGGGCTGAGCGAGATCCTCACCGCCGAGTTCGACGCTCTGGGTGAAGAGATCATCGCCGCGATCGCCCGGGAGGTTCCCGCCTACGCGCGCCCGCTGGAAGGCAAGTTCGGCCATGAGGTGCGCCGCGGAGTCGACGAGGCGTTGTTCCGCTTCCTCAGCCTGGTCGAGGCCGGTCCCCACTGCACTCTCGACCTCGCCGCCAGCCGGGAGGTCTATGTCCGTCTCGGCCGCGGCGAGGTGTACGCGGGACGGTCGTTGGACAACCTGCTGAGCGCCTACCGGGTGGGCGCCCGCGTCTCCTGGCGCCGCCTCGGGGAGGCGGCGGCCCGCCGCGGCGGGCTGGACGGCCCGGCGCTGGTGTCCCTCGCCGAGATGATGTTCGCCTACATCGACGGCATCTCCGCGGCCTCCGCCGAGGGCTACGCGTCCGAGCAGTACACCGCGGCCGGTGAACTGGAGCGGCTGTGGGACCGGCTGGGCGAGATGCTGCTGTCCGGCGCGACCGGCGGGGCGATCGCGCAGGTCGCCCGTTCCGGCAGCGTGCGGCTGCCCGGCCGGCTGGCCGCCGTGCTCGTCCCCGCCCCGACCGGCTCCGCGGCCACCCACCCGGCCGGCCATCCGGGCACCCACCCGGCTGATAGCGAGGGCAACCACGAGGCCGACCCCTGGGCAGGCTCGCTCCCCTCCCGGTTGCCCTCGGGCTGCCCGCGCGCCGTGCAGGGGGGAGACATCTGGATGTTCGTCGGCTCGACCGAGCGGGCGGCCACCCGGGCGGCACTGGCGAGACAGCTCGCCGGGCTCGCCGCGGTGGTGGGACCGGCCGTGCCGTGGGGGCAGGCGGCGGCGAGCGCGGCGCGGGCGAGGTTCGCCTGCGATGCCCGGAGCGCCGGGCGGCTTCGCGGCATCGCCGCGGCCGACCCCCTGTTCACCGACGAACATCTCAGCGCCCTGCTGCTGGCCAGCGACCCCGGGCTTATCACCGACCTTGCGTCCCGCCGGCTCGCTCCCCTCGACGGGCTGCCCTGCCGGACCAGGGAACGGCTGGCCGAGACCCTCCTGCACTGGCTGACCCTGCGGGGTCAGCGCGGGCTGATCGCCGAGCGGTTGCACATCCATCCGCAGACCGTCCGCTA
>NZ_CDWRCM010000028.1:8602-17180 GCF_977927585.1 Frankia sp. CcWB2
GGGTCAACCAGCTTCGCGAGCTGTTCGGACCATGCCTGGAGGACCCTGACACCCGCTTCGATCTCGAACTGGTGCTGCGCGCCGGGGCTGCCGAGGACGTGGCCACCGACCCGGTGAGTGCCGCGGTCCGCGAGGACACGGACGAGGGCCGGGGCCCGGGCTCCCGCCGTCTCGCGGCGGTGCGGGGTCGGTCACCCGGGCCGTGACGGACCTCGCATCCGATACGGTCCAGGCGTGCGGCTGGGCTCCTTCAACATCATGCACGGCCTGTCGCTCACGGATGGGACGGTCGAGCCCGCCCGCTTCGCCGCGGCCGTCTCCGCTCTCGACGTGGACGTCCTCGGGCTCCAGGAGGTCGATCTCGACCAGCCACGATCGGGTGGGCTGGACCTCGCCGCAGAGGCGGCGGCGGTGATCGGAGCCGGCGACGACGACTGGCGGTTCGTCCCCACCGTCTTCGGCACGCCCGGCGTGGGCTGGCGGCCGGCTGACGGGCAGCGCCGGGACGACGAGCCAGCGTACGGCATCGCTCTGATCAGCCGGCTGCCCGTCCGCGAGTGGCGGGTGATCGACCTCGGCCGGGCGCCGGTGCGGTCCCCGATCGCGATACCGGGGGGTCCGGGCAGGCGGGGGCATCTGATCATGCTCGACGACGAGCCGCGGGCCGCGATCGCCGCGCGGGTGGAGTCGGCCGGGGGCCCGCTGACCGTGGTCAACACCCATCTGTCGTTCGTGCCGGGGTGGAACGCCGTGCAACTGCGCCGGCTGGCCCGCCGGCTCGCGGACGTCCCGGGACCGCTGGTCCTGCTGGGCGATCTGAACCTGCCCGGCCGGCTACCGGCCGCGCTCACCCGCTGGCGCCGATTGGCGGTGACGCCCACCTACCCCGCGCACTCCCCGCGGGTGCAGCTCGACCATGTGCTGGCCCGCGGGCCGGTAGGCAGGATCATCGCCGTGCAGGCCCGCCGCGTGCCCATCTCGGATCACCTGGCGCTGTCCGTCGACCTCGCCGACCCGCGGGCCTGACCCGCGGCGGGCCCGGTGCTCGGACTCGCGAGCAGGTCAGCGAGCTCCTCCTCGGACAACGTCGGGGGCCGGGCAACGGCGCCGGTGCGCACGTACAGGAAGGCGGCGTCGACCGCGCTCGGGTCGACGCCCCGCAGCCGGGCCCAGGCCAGCCGGTAGATCCCGAGCTGAAGATCGTCGGCATCGGACCGGCCGGTCTTCCAGTCGACCACCTCCCAGCGACCGCCGCCGAGGTCGTAGACGGCGTCGATGCGACCGCGCACGATCCGCCCGGCAAGGCGGAGCTCGAAGGGTTCCTCGATCGCGAACGGCCGCCGGGCACCGTACTCGGTACGCAGGAACGCCTGCTGCAGCGAGCGCAGATCGTCGTCGGTGAGCTCCGCGTCGGCCGCGCCGGGCAGATCCTCGGTGTCGATCAGTGCACGGTAGTCGAAGATCTCCTCAACCCAGGCGTGGAACCGGGTGCCGCGCCGGGCCGCGGCCACCGGACGGCACGGCAGCGGCCGGACCAGCTCACGGGCGAACGCCTCCGGGTCCGCGCGCAGCCGGACGATCTGGGACGCGGTGAGGCTCGCCGGCAGGGCGACATCGGTCCGCGCGAGGCGTGCCGCGCGTTCCTCGGCGAGCAGCAGCCGGGCCTCCCGGTCGAGCTCGGCGAGCAGGGCGCGCTCGGCCGCCGTCATCCCGGCCGGATCGTCGACGAACGGTTCCCCGGCCGGATCGTCGACGAACGGTTCCCCGGCCGGTTCCGCCGACGCCCCCGGTACGCTCAGCGCGGCCAGCCGCGCCATGACCCCCTCGGCCGCGGCGAGGCGCCGGGCGTACGGCTCCGGCTCGTAGGGGATCGGCCAGGCGAACCGTTCCGGCGTCGCCAGCGCCGGGTTGGTCCGCTCCGCCGGCTCCGGCGCCCAGACGTCGACCCGCCCACCGCCGGTGCGGGCGTGCTCGGCGAGCTCGTCGAGGAACACCGAGGCACCGCGTGGGGTCTTCTGGGTGGGTCCCCACCAGTGCCCGCTCGCGAACAGCAGCGACTTCGCCCGGGTGACCGCGACGTAGGCGAGCCGGCGTTCCTCCCGCTCGGCGTACTGACGGGCATCGGCCCGGAAAGCGTCCAGGGCGGCCTTCTCGGCGGAGACCGTGAACGCCGGCAGATCGTCGGTGTCGCCGCGCAGCGGGATCGGCAGCACGCCCGGGGAGGTGGTCCACTGGTCGCGCACGGTCAGGTCGGGGAACACCTTGCTGGTCAGGTTCGGGACGGCGACGACCTCCCATTCCAGGCCCTTGGAGCGATGCATCGTCATCAGGGCGATCGCGTCGGCCCCGGACGGCCCGGCGACGTCGAGACCCCGCTCGTGCTCCCGCGCCGCCCGGAGGAATCCGAGGAACGCGGGCAGGGAGTTCGTGCCGTCGGGATCGGTGAAGCCCGCGGCCACGTCCAGGAAGGCCGCGACGTTCTCCTGGCGCCGGGCCCGCACCGCCACCTCGGTCGCCGTGAGCTCCACATCCAGCCCGATCGTCGCGACCACTCGGTGCAGCAGGTCGAGCAGGCCCTCGCCGACGTGCCCACGCAGCGCGGCGATCTCGGCGGCGAGCCGGCGCACCCGGGCGCGCCCCGGCGCGGACATCTCCGGCCCGGGGTCGTCGAGGACGTCCGACAGGGCGACGACGTCGGCGGGGTCGACGTCGGCGACCGCCTCGGCGAGTGGATCGGACCGTCCCGGCAGGTCCGGATCGCCGACCGGGTCCGGGACCCGCGCCGCCTCGCGCGCGTGGCGGCCGAGCGCGGCGAGATCCCGGGGGCCGAGCCGCACCCGCGGCCCTGTGAGCAGCCGGACGAGCGCGGCGTTCGCCGTCGGCGAGTCGAGCACCTCCAGCATGGCCACGATCTCGGCGACCTCCGGGACGATGAGCAGCCCGGTCAGCCCGACGACCTCGACGGGCAGCCCGGCCGCCTGCATCGCGGTAAACAGCGCGGGGATGTCGCCACGGGCCCGGACCAGCACGGCGATGCCGCCGGGAGCGGTGCCGGCGTCGACCACCCGGCGGAGCTGGTCGGCGATCCAGGCCACCTCATCGGCCCAGCTGACGTGCAACGCGACCACCGCCTCGCCCTGCTCAGCCACGTCGGGCCGCGGGCGGAGCTCGACGACGCGGTGACGGGCCCGCAGCTGTGCGGCGACGGTGTTGGCGAGGCGGAGCAGCCGGCCGCCGCTGCGCTGGTTCACCGACAGTTCGTAGACGGCCGCGGGCGTGCCATCGGCCCCGGGGAAGTGCGTGGGGAAGTGGTCGAGGTTCGCCACCGATGCCCCGCGCCAGCCGTAGATCGCCTGACAGGGGTCGCCGACGGCGGTGACCGGATGCCCGCCGCCGAACAGGCCGGTGAGCATCCGCCGCTGGGCCACCGAGGTGTCCTGGTACTCGTCAAGCAGGACGACACCGGCCCGCGCCCGCTCGGCCCGACCGACCTCCGGCATGGTCTCGGCGAGCCTCGCGGCACAGGTGACCTGGTCACCGAAGTCCAGGACGTCGCGTTCCCGCCGGGCCGCCCGGTACTCCGCCACCAGAGCGGCCAACTCCCGGCGCCCCCGGGCTGCGGCCGCGCACCGGCGCAGCTCCCGGCGGACGCCCCGGGTGCCCCGCCGCTGCTCGGCGCGCCGCAGCGCCGCGTCGATCTCGGCGAGCAGCGCGCCGTCGAACGCGACGAGGCCCGCCGGATCGACCAGGTGCTCGCTCATCTCGGCGTCCAGCGCGACGAGCTCGCCGACGAGCGCGCCCAGCGAACGTGTCAGCGCCTCCACCTTCCCGCCGTGGGAACGGGCGACCCGGGCGGCGAGCTGGTAGCGGGCCGCGCCGGAGATCAGCTGGAGGTCCGGCTCCAGCCCCAGCCGCAGGGCGTTGTCGACGACCAGCCGCCCGGCGAAGGCATGGTAGGTGGCGACGGTCGGCTCCCCGTCCACCTTGCCGTCCGCGGCCGGTCCACCCGGGCCCGCCCCGGCCGACGCCTTGCGCAACGCCAGCCGCACCCGACCGGACAGCTCCGCCGTCGCCTTCGTCGTAAAGGTCAGTCCGAGCACCTGGTCGGGCCGCACCTGCCCGGTGGCGACGAGCCAGACCACCCGCGCGGCCATCACCGAGGTCTTGCCGGATCCCGCGCCCGCGATGATGACCCCCGGTTCGAGCGGAGCGGTGGCCGCGGCGATCTGCTCGTCGGTGTACGGGACCTCCAGCAGGTCGCGCAGGTCATCCGGGTCGAGCCGGGGACCGGCGACGCCGCCCGCCGGGTCACCGTCGACGCCGCCGTCGAAACCGGGCAGGAACGGCTGGCGGGGAATCGTCACGTGGGCGCCCGCGCCCGGCTGCTCCACCCGCGGGTTCACTCGACCACCTGACGTCCCTCGGGCCGCGCGGAGCAGCTCGTCTGGAAGGTGCACAGCGTGCAGTGGTCGCCGGGCGTCGGCCGGAACGCCTCGGCGTCGATGGTGCGCACCGCCGCGTCGAGCACCTCGTCCATCCAGGTCGCGCCGTCGGGAGGCAGCGCATCCTGGGCCTGGACCTCCGGCGGGCCAGGCCGCTCCCCCGGCAGCCGCGGGCCGGCCGCCGCACCGCCGGCATCCCGCCGGAGCTGGACGAGCTCCGCCCCGCCAGGCACCGGCCGGGGCTGATCCGGCGCCGCGGCCGCGAGCACATCGTCGAGCGCGCCGGCCCGCACGGCGAGCTGATAGCTGCCCAGCTGGGGGTGGGTGGCGAGCTCGGCAGGAGCGACCGCGGTCCGACCGGTCTTGAAGTCTATGACGTGGACCCGGCCGGCCTCGTCCAGTTCGAGCCGGTCGATGAATCCGCGCAGCTGGACGTCCCGCCCGGCGACCCGCAGGTCGCAGGAGAACCTGACCTCCGCGTCGATCACGCACCGACCGCGCTCGGCGGCGTGCCAGTCCAGGAAGCGGGCGAGCGCCTCGCGGGCGGCCGCGCGCTCCTGATCGGAGCGCCAGCGGGCGTCGAAGTCCAGCTGCCGCCACACCGTGTTCAGCCGGGCGTCGAGCGCGGCGAGGTCGGCCGGGGTCCGCCCGGTCGTGACCTCGTCCGCCAGGGCGTGCACCACCTTGCCGAATCCCTGCGCGGTCGAGGCCGGGGTGACCGCGTGCGCCTCGTGCTCGAGGAACCACCGCAGGGAACAGGCGCCGATGCTCGACAGCGACGAGCCGGACAGCCGGATCGGCCCGGCCACCGGGACGACAGGAATATCCGACGTGGTGGGGTCGAGCAGCCCCCACCAGGTGTCCGGGTGCGCGGCCGGCACCAGGGGCCGGCCCGCCTGGTCCCGTGCCGCGGCGAGCGCGGCGAGGCGGGCCTGCGCGGCGGAGCGCATCGCGGGGCTCGAGCCCGGTTCCGTCGCCAGCCGGCGCAGGGTCGCGACCAGGCCGACCAGGGTGAGCGGCCGGACCTGGCGACCGGGCACATGCTCCACCGCTACACCCAGTTCCTCAAGGAAGCGGCTCGGCAGGCTGCCGTCGTCCTCGGGGCTGTTCACCGCGGTGACGATCAGCCGGCGCCGCGCCCTGGTCAGTGCGACGTAGAACAGCCGACGTTCGTCGGCGAGCAGGTCCTGGCGGGTCAGCGGCGGGCGCAACCCGCCCCGGGACGGCGCGTCGAGCTGCTCCGCGCCGAGCAGCGAATGCCGCTCCCGCAAGTCGGGCCAGGTGCCGTCCTGCACTCCGCAGACGGCGACGACCTCCCATTCGAGCCCCTTGGCGCGATGGGCGGTCAGCAGCCGCACCCCGCGGCGGCGCACGGACTCCCCGGCCGGCTCGAGGACGTCCCCGGCGATCTGCTGGCGGGTGAGCTCCGCGACCAGGGAGGCGACGCCACCGCCCGGCCCGCGCCGCTGGCCCAGCCGGGTGACGGCATCGAAGAGCGCCACGACGGCGTCGAGGTCACGGTCGGCCGCGCGCCCGGCGGCGCCCCCGGCCGCCGAGGCATATCGCAGCCGCGCCGGCCACTCGCTCGCCGACCACAGCGCCCACAGGGCGTCCTCCGGGGCGCCCGAGGAGTCCCGCAACGCCTGACCGGCCGTCCGCAGCAGACCGCCGACCCGCCGGACCGGCCCGGCCAGGTCGTCGGGGATCGTCGCCAGCCAGTGGTCGGGCTCGGCGATCGCCGCCCGCAACAGCTCCGCCGACGGCGCCGGATACTCGGACCCCGCGTCGCGCTCGAAGGCGCGCAGCGCCCGGCCCAGCGCCCGCAGCCCGGCCGGGTCCGCTCCACCGAGCGGCGAGGTGAGCAGGGTGCGCGCCGCGTCGACGGTGAGCGCCCCGGCCGGATCCTCCGCGCAGCGCAGCGCCAGCAGGAGCAGGGCGGCGGCCGGCTCCTGGGCGACCGGCAGGTCGTCACCGTCGACGCTGACCGGAACGCCGGCGGTGGCCAGCACGCGGCGCAACCGGCCGATCCGCTCGGCCGTGCGGACCAGGACCGCCATCGCGTCCCAGGCGACGCCGTTCTCCAGATGCTCGCGACGGAGCAGGTCGGCCACCGACTCGGCCTCCGCGCCAGCGCCCAGGAACGTGCGGGCCTGCACCTGGCCGGCGTCGGCGTCGACGCGCCCGACGAGGTCGCGGTGTGCCAGGATCGCGGCCGCCGGCAGCCCGGCGGCCGGGATTCGCCGGGCCACGTGCCGGCTCGCCGCCAGCGGGGCCGGGGCCATCCGCCGACAGCGCCGCAGCGCGACGATCGGCGCCGGCTCGCCGTCAAGGCGGAGGAACCGGGCCGGGAAGCCCAGCAGGCCGGCGACCTCGGCCCCCCGGAAGGCGTAGATCGACTGGTCTGGGTCGCCCAGCACGACGAGGTTGCCACCACCGCCGGCCACCGCCCCCAGCAGGCGTTCCTGAGCCGGATCGGTGTCCTGGTACTCGTCGACGAAGACGTGCCGGTAGCGCCCACGCAGCCAGGCGCCCCCCTCGGCACTCTCGGCGACGACCACGGCCCGGTGGACGAGATCGGTGTAGTCGACCGCCCCCTCGAACCCGAACACGTCGAGGTACATCTCGTAGAACTCGGCGAGGGCGGCCCAGTCCGGGCGGCCGGTACGCCGGGCGAGCTGCGCCAGCGCGACCGGTTCGAGCCCGACCTCGCGGGCGCGGGCCAGCAGCGCCCGCACCTCCTCGGTGAAACCGCGGGTGCGCAGGCAACCCACGAGCGGCTCGGGCCAGACCGGCCGGCCGTCCTCGCGGGAACCCTCAATGAGATCGCGCAGCCAACTATCCTGCTCCGGGCCGGACAGCAGCCGGAGCCCGCCCGGCGGGGCCGGCCGCTCGTGCGCGCGCAGCAGCGCCAGGCACCAGGCGTGGAACGTCCACGCCCCGGGACCTCCGCCGGCCCCGCCCTCGGCACCGAGCCGTGCGATGATCCGCTCCCGCAGCTCGCCGGCAGCTCGCCGGCTGAAGGTGAGGACCAGGATCGACCGCGGATCCGCCCCGGCTTCGATCCGCGCGGCGACCGCCTCGACGAGCGTGGCCGTCTTCCCGGTGCCGGGCCCGGCGAGCACCAGCAGCGGCCCGCCGCCGTGCTCAACCACCGCGCGCTGCGCCGCATCCAGGACGAGCGGGCGCGGCGGCGCGACCGGGGCGGCGACCAGCCGGTAGCCGGGACGCGGGGCGGCGGGTGCGGGGGCAGGAAGGACGACCACGGGCAAAGCACATCACGTGGGTCCGACAACTCCGCCGACTCCGCCGGCCCCGCGGTGTGTCGACGACCGGGACACTCGGTCATCACCGGGACACTCGGGGACCGGGACACTCGGGGGACCTCTCACGCGTGCGCGTCAGGACGTGGCAGTGTCCTCAGTCATGACCGAGTGCAGCGACAAGGTCGCGCTCCTGACCGGGGCGGGATCCGGCATCGGCGCCGCCTGCGCCCGCCGACTGGCGAGAGCGGGCGCCCGGGTCGTCGCCACCGACCTCGACGCGCACGCTGCCAAGGAGGTGGTGGCGACGATCGAGGACGGTGGCGGGGAGGCGCTCGCCCTGGAGGCGGACGTCACCGATCCCGACTCGCTCGAACGCGCCGTCCAGGTCACCGTCGGCACCTTCGGACGGCTGGACCTGGCAGTGAACAACGCGGGAGTGAGCGCGGGGCGCGAGCCGGTGGAGACCACCCCGGCACAGGACTGGCAGCGGGTGCTGGACGTCAACCTCTCCGGCGTCTTCTACAGCATGCGGGCCGAGATCACGGCGATGCTGCGCAACGGCGGAGGCTCGATCGTCAACATGGCCTCGGTGCTCGGGGTGGTCGGGTTCGCCGGGTCGGCGCCCTACGTCGCCGCGAAGCACGGGGTCATCGGGCTGACCAAGACGGCCGCCCTGGACTACGCCACCCGCGGCATCCGGGTGAACGCGGTGGCGCCGGGCTTCGTGGACACCCCGCGGCTGCACGCCGACGGCCGGCCGCGGCGCGGAGCCGCGCTGTTCTCGCCGATCAACCGACTGGGCACGGTCGACGAGGTGGCCGAGGTCGTCGTCTTCCTGCTGTCCGACCGGGCCTCCCTGGTCACGGGCAGCGT
>NZ_CDWRCM010000028.1:17500-21020 GCF_977927585.1 Frankia sp. CcWB2
CTATCTGGCCGACGGCGGCATGGCCGCCCGCTGACCGGGCCCGCGGGCGGTCAGGCCGGAGAACCGTCCCACCGGGCCGCGGCGAGATCGACCCGGTCGCCTCCGGGGCGCAGCGGCGTCCGGTCGGCGACGAGCCGGCGCAGGGCCTCGACCGGTGCGGCCGGGTTCGGTTCCCCGGTCGCCCGGATCACCCGGTGCCAGGGCACCTCGTCGCCGAATCGGGACAGCACGGCTCCGACCGTGCGCCCCGACCCGGCGCCGACGTACTCGGCCACGTCACCGTAGGTCATCACCTTGCCCGGCGGGATGCGCGCCACCGCGTCCAGCACCTCGAGGGCGTGCGGACCCGGCGCGCCGCCGAGCGAGATCCGGGTACCGAGCCCGGCGGAGAGGCTCGCCGGCGGCGCGTCACGCCGGGCCCGCTCATCCAGGCTCCCCGTGGCTCATCCAGGCTCCGTGGCTCGTCCGGCGCTCAGTAGACCGGCAGCGACTTGTCGACCTGGGTCGCCCACGCGGTCACGCCACCCTGGACGTGCACGGCCGAGGAGAAGCCGGCGCCCTTCAGCGTGGCGAGCGCGTCGGCCGAGCGCACCCCGGATTTGCAGTAGACGACCACCCGACGGTCCTGCGGCAGTTCGGAGAGATGCGCGGGCAGGTCCCCCTTGGGGATCAGGCGCGCGCCGGGGATCCGGACGATCTCCCACTCGGCCGGCTCACGGACGTCGACGAGCTCGATCGGCTCGTCGGCGTCCAGCCAGCTCTTGAGCTCGCCCGCGGTGATCGTCGAGCCGGCGGCGGCCAACTGCGCCTCTTCCGAGACCGCCCCGCAGAACGCCTCGTAGTCGATCAGCTCGGTGATCGACGGATTCTTCCCGCACAACGGGCACTCCGGGTCCTTGCGGACCTTGATCGACCGATAGGTCATCTCCAGGGCGTCATACACCATCAGCCGACCGACCAGCGGATCACCGATCCCGGTCAGCACCTTGATGGCCTCGGTGGTCTGGATGGAGGCGATGGAGGCGCACAGCACACCCAGCACCCCGCCCTCGGCGCAGGAGGGGACCATGCCGGGAGGCGGCGGCTCCGGGTAGAGGCAGCGGTAGCACGGTCCGTGCTTAGCCCAGAAGACGCTGGCCTGGCCGTCGAAGCGGTAGATCGAACCCCAGACGTAGGGCTTGCCGAGCAGCACCGCGGCGTCGTTGACCAGGTAGCGGGTGGCAAAGTTGTCCGTGCCGTCGACGATGAGGTCGTACCCGCTGAAGATCTCCATGACGTTGGAGGCGTCCAGCCGGGTCTCGTGCAGGACGACGTTCACGTACGGGTTGATGTTGCGAACCGAGTCGCGGGCCGACTCCGCCTTCGAGCGGCCGACGTCGGACTGGCCGTGGATGATCTGACGCTGCAGATTCGACTCGTCGACGGTGTCGAACTCGACGATGCCCAGCGTCCCGACGCCGGCGGCGGCCAGGTACATCAGCGTCGGCGAGCCGAGGCCACCGGCACCGACCGCCAGCACCCTGGCGTTCTTCAGCCGCTTCTGGCCGTCCACGGCGACATCCGGAATGATCAGATGTCGAGAGTACCGGCGGATCTCATCGACGGTCAGCCCCTCGGCGGGGTTGACCAGGGGCGGAAGGGACACGCTTGCTCCTCGCGTTCGGTGTCGTCCTTCGACGATGCCACAGCGCGACGCGGCCTCGCCGGTTTTGGGCCATCCGCCGGGAGGTCCCTCATCGCGGGTGCATATCGGGCATCGCGACGGTCAGCCCTTCAGTACAGCGCACGGCGTCCCCGGAGTGTTCCCTCGGCCGCCACGGGTAGACCTCTTCCGAACCGCCGCACATACAGGGAGGAGTTGAGTGCAGTGTCCTTCACTGACAAGGTCAGGAACAAGGTGCAGGAGCTCCGCGGGCGGACCAAGGAACAGGCCGGCAAGGCCACCGAGAACCGGGACCTGCAGGCGGAGGGCCGGGGAGAACGCGGCGTCGCCGACCTCAAGAACGCCGGGGAGAAGGCGAAGGACGCCTTCCGTCGCTGACCGCCCGGTACCCACCGGCCCCACGGCAACCAGCCCCACGGCACCTAACGGACCTGTTCCCCGCCGCCACCTGCCCCCGGCTCCCGCGCCGGGGCCGCTCCTCAGGTCCTCAGGCGGATCGCCGCGTCGGGGGCGTCTTCGAGGTCGGCGTCCTTGAGGCCGTCCTCGAGGAGGTGGTCTTGGCCGCGGAGGTCTTGGCGGGCGGCGTCTTCGTGGCGTTCGTCTTCGCGGTGCTCTTCGTCGAGGACGGCGTCTTCCGGGCGGTCGACCTCGTGCCCGGGGCCGACGAGGCATCCTTGACCGAAGAGGTACGGCCGCCCCGCCGCCCATCGGGCCCCTTGTCGTCGGGTACCCTGCCGGTGACCCCGGCCGCCGCCTTGTCGGTAACCCCGGCCGCCGCGGGCCCCGCGTCACCACCTGCCACGGCCGCACCACCAGCCACAGCCGCTTCGCCGGGCCGTCCGGCGCGGGCGGCGGCGATGCTCGCGCGCAGCGCCGCCATGAGGTCGCCGACCGGCTCGCCGGCCAGCCCGCCCGGCGAGGCCACAACCTCGCGACCGGCGACCTTCGCGTCGATCACGGCCTGCAGGGCCTCACGGTAGTTGTCGGTGTACCTGGTGGGGTCGAAGTCGGCTGCCAGGGTGTGGATGAGCGAGGCGGCCACCGACAGCTCCTGCGGGCGCACCGCGATGTCCTCCTCGAGGAACGGAAAGTCCGGTTGCCGCACCTCGTCCGGCCAGACCATGGTCTCCAGGACGAAGACGCCGCCACGCACCCGGAGCGTCGCGAGCTGCTCGCGTTGCCGCAGGGCTATCTTCACCAGCGCGACACGGCCCGAGGCGGCCAGCGCGTCGCGAAGGAGAACGTAGGGTTTGGCGCCGGTGCGGTCGGGCTCGACGTAGTAGCTCTTCGCGAAGTAGATCGGGTCGACCTGCTCCAACGGGACGAACTCCAGCACGTCGATCGCCCGGGAGGTGGACAGCGGGAGATTCGCGAAGTCCTCGTCGGTGAGTACGACGGTCTCCCCGTCCGGCAGCTCGTAGCCCTTGGCAATGTCGGCGTAGTTGACCTCGTCCCCGTCGGCCTCCGCCACTCTCCGGTATCGGATACGAGACCCATCTGACCGTCTAACCTGGTGAAACGCGACATCCCGTTCCTGGGTCGCCGAGTAGAGCCTCACCGGGATGGACACCAGGCCGAAGGAGATCACGCCCTTCCAGGTCGCACGCATGTTCGCCCCTCACGTCACGTACCCCTATGGTGTCCCACCGGAAGCCCACGAGTAAGCCAGACAGGCGAAAAGCTTGAACCTATCAGCAGGCGAAAATCTCCAGGGCACCAGCCGCCCTGGAGACACGCCGGAGAACACCGATGGCCGGCGGGGGATATATGTGCAGGAGGGCGGAACGTACCCAGGACGGGAAGCCTGGTGCGAGCGGGGCACGGAGCCGGGAACGGCGCGGGAGCCGGGAGTGGGAT
>NZ_CDWRCM010000028.1:21321-24027 GCF_977927585.1 Frankia sp. CcWB2
GTGACGGACACCACCGCCACGTCCGTGACGAGGCCGGCCCGGCCGATGGCGCGTGAGGACCACCCGTTCCGGGAACATCGCGATCCGGACCCTGGACAGGTTCGGATCGTCCATTTCCGGCGCCCGTCCCAGCGGGTCGCCGTAACGACGAGCGCAGGAGGACGTCCCCATGGGAGCACCCACCGACCTTCCGGCATCCGATCTCCCGATCGAGGCGCCCGACGCCGACGCCGTCGAGCAGGCCCGGGAGATACGTCCGGCCGACCCGGCGCCGCGCTGGCTACCTTCGGCACCACCCGTCGAGGCCGACGAGTACGACGTCGTCGAGCAGAGCATCGTGGTCGAGACCGACGAGGACGACGACTACCGCTGACCCGACTACCGCTGACCCGGCGCCACCCCGCGCGAGCGACGGGCAGGCCGGCTGGTTCCGTTTCGACGAACGCCGGCCGGTCGGACCCCGCGGGTACTGTTGACCGCATCAACCAGGAGGTGCGCCATCAGCCAGGAGGTGCGCCGGTGACCGCCGAGCCAGCCCCGCCCGACACACGACCGGGCAGGGCTCCCCGGCTCCCCCGCACCGCGCGCCGCTTCCAGCTTCTGGGAGCCGCCCGCGAGGTCTTCGTCGCCCAGGGCTACCACGCAGCGGCGATGGACGAGATCGCTGAGCGGGCCGGCGTCAGCAAACCGGTGCTGTACCAGCACTTCCCCGGCAAGCTCGAGCTCTATCTCGCGCTGCTCGACGAGCACGCCACCCAGCTGGTGACAAGCGTCCAGGACGCGCTCGCCTCCACCTCGGACAACCACGCGCGCATCGCCCGGTCCATCCGAGCGTACTTCGACTTCGTCAACGACCCCTCTGGGGCGCACCAGCTCGTGCTGGAGTCGGACCTGCGCAACGAGCCCGCGGTCCGCCAGCGCATCGAGACCGCCTTCGCCCAGTGCGTGCGGGCCATCGCCGCGACGATCGTCGCCGACACCGGGCTGCCCCAGGACGAGGCCGACCTGCTCGCGGTCGGGCTGGTCGGGCTGGCCGAGACGGCGTCGCGCTGGTGGCTGGTCCGCGGTGCCACCGTGGAAAAGGAACGGGCCATCGAGTCGATGGTGGAGCTGGCCTGGCGCGGCATCGGCGGCTACCCCCGCCAGGAGCACCGGGATGCCACGCGCACGAACACGGAGCCGCACGAGGAGGTGCCCCCCACCGGCTGACGTCGTCCGGTGTACCGGGTGTACCGGGCGAGCGTTTGTCGGGTGAGCGGGTGTGCCCGGAGCGAACACGCCGCCCCTGCCGCGGTGGAGAAGTCCCGGAAGCCATAGTGTGGGCGGTGATTCAAGATCGGCGGCTCTCGTCCGCCGGCGGTAGGTCCGACGAAGGCGGAGGTCATCGGGTGGAGGTCAAGATCGGCGTCCGGCAGGTCAGTCGGGAGCTGGTGCTGGAGAGCAGCCAGTCCCCGGAGGCTGTCGCCGCGCTGGTGAATGAGGCGGTCAAGGCCGACAACGGGGTGCTGACCCTCGTCGACGACAAGGGCCGGCAGGTGATAATGCCGATCGCGTCGCTGGCCTACGTGGAGATCGCCGCGACCACGACCCGACGGGTGGGCTTCGGCGCCGTCTAGGTCCCGGCCGACCACCGGCAGCGGGCCGGCGGCCGGCCCACCGGGGAGCCGACCGGCGTCGCCGCGCCGGTCGGCGGGCCCGGATCAGGCGGACAGGCCCAGCGACGCCATCCGCCGGCCATGCGCCGACATGATGCGGTTGAAGATCGCCGCCAGCGCCTCCAGGTCGCCGACCCCGACCAACAGCCCGGTGAGCGCGTCGCGATCGACTCCGACCCGCTGGGCCTGCGTGAGCGCCTCACCGACGAGCCGACGGGCCCACAGCGCCAGCCGCCCGGCCACCGTCGGGTTGGCGCTGATCGCCGCGCGCACCCGCTCGACCGCGAAGGCTGCGTGCCCGGTGTCGTCGAGCACCTTCAGAACCAGTTCGCGCGACGGTGACGGAAGCCGCGCCGCGATCTCGCGATAGAAGTCCGCCGCGATGTTGTCCCCCACGTAGGCCTTCACGAGGCTCTCCAGCCAGTCGGCCGGAGCGGTCGAGTTGTGGAAGGCGGTCAGTGGCGCGATGAACGGGGCCATCGCGAGCTCCCGGTCGACGCCGAGCCGGTCCAGCTCGTCGCTGATGGCCTGGAAATGGGCGAACTCAGCGGCGGCCATCTTCGCCAGGGCGATCTTGTCGGCAACAGTCGGTGACATCCGCGCGTCGGTGGCCATGCGCTCGAAGGCGGTCAGCTCGCCGTAGGCGAGCAGGCCCAGTAGATCCACGGTCGCCTGATCCACGGTCGGCGCGGGTCCGGCATCCGGGGACGGGGGCACCCGATTGTCAAAGTCACCTACCTGACCGGGGGTGGTGATGGCGATGGGTGTCGCCGGGCCGGCCGGAGTCCGTGTCGTCTGTGCCACAGGCGCGATTCTGACACCCGCCGCAGTCGCTGTCGGCAAACACTCCTGCTAAGGAGCCCCCACCCGGGGTTACACCGGCTATACTGGGGAGTAGCCAGGGGTCGTTATGTCACCTCGGCCGCCGTGTAGCAGGCGTCGCCTCGTCACCTGTGCACCCAGAGTTGCCATCGAGGGCACCGGGGCACATGATTTTCGGGTCGCGGGCGCCGCGCGGCTCACCGCGAGCGGGTTCAGCGTAGACACCGCT
>NZ_CDWRCM010000028.1:24314-28850 GCF_977927585.1 Frankia sp. CcWB2
AGACCAGGAGCGTCCCGCTGTCCGTCACAGCTGAAGTACCCACGGATGATCTAACTCCCTACGAGCCACAAACCGCCCCCTCCACCCCCGGGTCCCCGGCGGCGCCGACCTTCGCGGAGCTCGGCGTGCGCGCCGAGACCGTCTCGGCGCTGACCGAAGCGGGCATCGTGCACGCTTTCCCCATCCAGGAGCTGACGCTCCCACTCGCCCTGGCCCGCAACGACATCATCGGGCAAGCCCGCACCGGCACCGGCAAGACCCTCGCGTTCGGCATCCCGGTGGTACAGACGGTGCTGGCGGCCGAGGAGGGTGCCGACGGCCGTCCACAGGCCCTCGTCGTGGTGCCCACTCGTGAGCTGTGCGTCCAGGTGACCGCGGACGTCACCCGCGCCAGCGCCCGCCGTGGCCTGCGGGTGCTGTCCGTCTACGGCGGGCGTGCCTACGAGCCGCAGTTGTCCGCGCTGCGCGCCGGGGTCGACATCGTCGTCGGCACGCCCGGCCGCCTGCTGGACCTCGCCCGCCAGCACGTGCTCGACCTGGCCAGCGTCGGCACCCTGGTGCTCGACGAGGCCGACGAGATGCTCGACCTCGGCTTTCTGCCGGACGTCGAGCGCATCATGTCGCAGCTGCCGACCGAGCGGCAGACGATGCTGTTCTCCGCGACCATGCCCGGCCCGGTCATCTCCCTGGCCCGGCGGTTCATGAAGCGGCCCGTGCACGTCCGCGCGGAACAGCCGGACGAGGGGCGCACGGTCCCGACCACCCGTCAGCACGTCTTCCGCGCCCACGCGCTGGACAAGATGGAGGTGCTGGCCCGGGTCCTGCAGGCCGGCGGCCGGGGGCTCGCCATGGTGTTCGTACGGACCCGGCGCACCGCGGACAAGGTCGCCGAGGACCTCGCCAAGCGCGGCTTCGCGGCCGCGGCGGTGCACGGCGACCTGGGCCAAGGCCAGCGCGAGCAGGCGCTGCGCGCCTTCCGCTCCGGCAAGATCGACGTCCTGGTCGCCACCGACGTGGCCGCCCGGGGCATCGACATCAACGGTGTCACCCACGTGGTCAACTACCAGTGCCCCGAAGACGAGAACGTCTACCTGCACCGCATCGGCCGCACCGGTCGGGCGGGCGAGAGCGGGGTGGCCATCACCTTCGTCGACTGGGACGACCTGCCGCGGTGGACGCTCGTCAACAAGGCGCTCGCCCTGCCGTTCGACGGTCCGGTGGAGACCTATTCCACCTCTCCCCACCTGTACGAGGCGCTCGGCATCCCGGCGGGCGCGAAGGGCACCCTGCCGCACGCGGCGCGGACCCGCGCCGGGCTCGCGGCCGAGGACATCGAGGATCTCGGGGAGTCCGGCCGCGGCGGGCGCCGCGGCTCGCGGACCGGGCGTGACCAGGACCGTTCCGAGCCGGCGGCGGTGCCGACCCGGACTCGCGCCCGTCGGCGCACCCGCGGCGGTGGTGCGGCGGCCGCGGCCTCGGGGCTGGCCATCGCCGCGGACCCGGCGGACCCGGTCGACGAGGACGGCCGGAAGGCCGGCCCACCCGTGGTGGACGGTGCCGGGCAGACCGGGCTGGTCGAGTTCACCGGGACCGCCCCGCTCACCGACACGGACACCGACACCGCCCGCGTCGTCTCCGCACTGGCCTCGGAGACGGGCGTCGAGGCCGAGGAGTCGCCCCGACGCCGGCACCGGCGTCGGGGCGACCGTGGCCGCGGCACGGGCACGATGCGGGAGGCCGGCGACGGTACCGAGGCCGCGGCCGACGCGCCGCCTCGAGCCGAGTCGGCCTGACACCCCGGCGGCCCCGCGTACCCGCGGGTGTCGCCGGCCCGCGGGTGTCGTCAGCCCGCGGGCCGAAAATGCAGACCCAACCGGACCCAGCTCAGCCGCCGGCACGAGGGACAGCGCACCAACGAGGGATGCCGGAGTCGGACCAGCGGTAGATGGACGCTCGGCGTCAGGACGCGCAGCGCGTGCCAGGCGCCGAGGGAGCTGGTCTGCCCGCATCGGGAGCAGCTGACGGTCAGGCTGGTGTTCGGCGGTGTCACGGGGCGAACGCCGCTATACAACGCACGCTTTCCATGCGCGTCCCGACCCACCGTCGATCTCGCGCGGACCGGAGTGATCACGGGAGCTCGGGTGCCACGCGGACGCAGCCGGTCGAACCCGGCCGTCGCCCGGTCCTGCGCCTGTCCCGGCGCCTGCGTCCCGCCCGGCACCCGGCCGGGTGTCCACCCGAGCTCGTTCACCGTCGACTCACACCCGCACCTCTCCGGCGCAGGCCGGTTCGCCGACCTGCGCCGGTGGGCGGGAATGGTCCCGCATGCCCACGGGCCGGCCGTCCCCCTCCCGAGGGCGTTGCCGCCGACCGGGCGAGGTGGTCCCCGGGCCGTCAACGGTTTCGGCGGCCTGCCCAACCGCGGTCCCGGCAGGGTCAGCGATGCCGGCGATGTCAGCGATGCCGGCGGCCGTGCCCACCCCCGCGACCCCGGCGATGGCCCGGGCATGCGACCGGTAGGCCTCGGCCCCCTTGGAGCGCCGTGCGGTCGTCAGGATGGACCGCCCCGTTCCCGGCGCCTCGGCGAAGCGCACCGAGCGGGCTACCGGCGGCGCCAGCACCGCGATGTCGTACCGGGCGGAGACGTCGGCGAGCACCGCCCGGCAGTGCGCCGTGCGACCGTCGAACAGGGTCGGCAGCACGCCGCGGACCCGCAGGCCGGGATTGGTCAGCCGCTGCACGTCGTGCAGCGTGTCCAACAGCTGGCCGACGCCGCGGTGGGACAACGTCTCGCACTGCAGCGGCACGATGACCTCGTCCGCCGCCGTCAACCCGTTGATGGTGAGCACGCCCAGGGAGGGCGGGCAGTCGATGAGGATGAAGTCATACTCGTCGACAATCTCGGCGAGGGCGAGCCGCAGCGCGTGCTCCCGCCCGGTGCGTGACAGCAGCACCGCCTCACAACCCGCCAGCTCGATGGTCGCGGGCAGCAGATCGGTGCCGTCCGGTGTCCTGGTGATGATGATGCCGGCGGACAACCGTCCCAGCAGGACGTCGTGCACCGACAGTTCGAGGGCATCCGGATCCAGCCCGAGCGAAAAGGTCAGACATGCCTGTGGGTCGAGATCGACCAGCAGGACCCGACGGTCCAGCTCGCACAGCGCGGCACCGAGACTCGACACGGAGGTCGTCTTGGCAACGCCGCCCTTCTGATTCGCAACAGCGAGTACTCGGGCCACACCGATCAGTGTGGGGGCGTGGCCGATCCGTCACAACACTTGACGGGCGAAAAGCTCGACGCGCCCCCGAGGCCACTCTGCAATCACCCTAAGTCGGGCACCGACCAACCATCCGCAACACCGGTAGATCCGGGCGTACCACTCGTCTCATCCGGGGTGCGCCGCCGGGCGCGGGTCAGCTCGAGGCGGGGGCGGCAGTCTGCACCACCTCGAACGACCACAGCGTGGCCGCGGTGGCCGCGGGGGCACCCTGCCCCCCCGCCGGGGCCCCGTGGCCCGCGGGAGCGCCCTGACCGGCCGCAGCCTGCCGGTGGCCCTCGCCGAACGCCTGCAAGGACTGCCACTTCTGGAAGTCCTCCTCGCTACGCCAACGGGTGTAGACGAGGTAGGTGTCCGTGCCCTCGATCGGGCGCAGCAGCTCGAACCATTCGAACCCGTCGGCCTGCTCCACCATGCCGGCGCGGCCGGCGAACCGCTTCTCCAGGATGTCTCGCAGCTCCGCGGGCACGGTCAATACGTTGATCTTAACAACGCTCATGTCTTCAACCGTAGTGCGCGGGATCCATCACCGCGCCGCTAGAGTCCCCCGACGTGCCAGGTCTTCCCCGTGCCGCCGTCCTCGGTCTCAATGCCGCCGGAACCGCCGCGACGATCACACTCGCCGACGGTGGGCTGATCGTCACCGCGTTCTCCGACGGCCCCACGCCGCCGCCGTCCCTCGCCGAACTCGCCACGCACGGTCTGACTGATCGTGTCGTCGCCGTTACTCCTAATACGTTACGCCTGGTCGGAGCCGCCACGCACGGTCCGCCTTTTGAGGTGCACGGCGGTCCCCACCCGGGTAACGAGGCACGCCCGGGTGACGCAGCCCACCCACTCGGCGTTTTCGAGGCCGTGGTGCTCACCGGCCCGGCGGCGCGGCTGGGTCCGGCCGGGACGGGCTCGGCCCGTTTCGGCGAGGTCTTCGATCTCGAGGTTCCCTGGCTGTTCCATGTCGCGGGTCCCGCGCAGCTCGCGGCTGCCCAGGCCCGGTGGATCGGGGAATACCTGCGCGGGCGGTACACGCCGCCGTCGCCCGATGAGATGGCCGCTCGCCCGCGACTGGCCGGCCGATCGCTGCGCGGCGGGGCACACGGTCAGCTGGCATCGCTGGACCGGGAGCTGCGCGCGGGGCATGCCCGGGCGGCCGAGGCCGGCTACCCGATGCCCCAGCCGCCTGGGACGACCCTCAACCCGGGATAGCCGGGGTGAGACGGGCAAGCCGCTCCGCCGCGGACTCCAGGGTCGTGAGTTTCTT
>NZ_CDWRCM010000029.1:0-3137 GCF_977927585.1 Frankia sp. CcWB2
AGCCTCGGGACGCACTTCCCAAACAGGCCCAACCCTCGCCCGCCACGCGGATTCCCTGCTCGCTCCCGGCCGGGCCCTGCCCGGCACCGCGGCCACGAAACCAGCTCATCCCGGCGAGACAGGCCCGCGGGACGCCGACCCGGACATCCACGCGGACACCTACGCCCTGCGTCCCGAGGACACCTACGCCCTGCGTCCCGAGGACGTGGTGCGCGATGCGCCGCTCCGCTGGTTCCAGGAGGAGATCACCGGGCTCGTCGCGGCCGTGCGGCAGGCGCACGCCGCCGAACTGTGGTCACTGACCTGGAAGCTCTCCAACAGCCTGACCTGTTTCTTCCAGGCCAGCGCGGGCTGGGCGGAGTGGGCAGCGATCAACGAGCTGGCGCTGGATGCAGCCCGCCGAGCCGGCGACGCGGCCGCGCAAGCGTCGGTCCTGCAGTCACAGGGGGATCTCGCCTGGCAGCAACGGCAGGTGGAGCAGGCCGCCGCCTGCTATGAGCTGGCGATCCACCAGGCACGGCGGGTCCACGACCAGTGTGCCGAGGCCCGCGCTCTGATCGGCCTGGCCGATGTCTTACTGGACCGAGGGATTGTCGAGCGGGCACGCACGATGTACGCCCAAAGCCTTGTTCTGTGCCGGGCCGGGCACGACCTGCGGGGTCTGACCGACGCGCTGCGCGGTCTCGCACTCGCCGAACTGCGGCGCGGGCGCTGCGACGCGGCGCTGGACCGGTTCACCGAGTGCCGAGCGGTGGCAAGCCAGCTGGGCGACAGACGGTGGAGCGAGTTCGCCCGTCGAGCCGTCGAGAGAATCCGGACCGGACCGGCGGCTGAAGGTAGCGTATCCTTCCCAGTCGAGGTTCGTCCGGGCGTCTGGCTGATCGGCGGTACCCCCTACGCAGACAGCCGGCCGGGACCGCCCGATCCCGAGGGCGACCGCGGCACAGACCTGGCCGCGGCCGGTCCACGACTCCCGATCATGAGAGATCAGTTACTCAGTGCAATCGGCCCGCCGCACTGACCTGCCTGGCCAGGTCGTTGACCTCGGCTACATCGTTGGCCTCGGCTACGTCACCGACCTCGGTTACAAGCGTGCGCGCGAAACCAGCGAAGGCCGTTCCGAGAAAGTAGAAATGCCCGCCGGGGAAATACCGCTCGCGGAAGTTTCCGCGTGTCTCGCCGGACCATCGGGCCATCGCCTCGGGCGGGGCCCACGCATCCGCTGTCCCACCGAACACGGTGAGCGGGCAGGCCAGCCGTGCACGGCCGGGATCCGGCCGGTAGGAGTCGACCGCCCTCAGGTCGGCGCGGACGACCCGCAGGAACAGGGCACGGAACTCTGGGACCTCGCCGAGACGGTCAGGTATCCCCCCATCGCCGAGAGCTCCGCGAGCAGATCGGTGTCCCCACGTTCGTGCAGGACGCGGCGCGCCGCAGGGGTGTCCGGCGGTACCCGGCCGGACACCCCGACCCAGACCGGGGGTATCCCGGCGGCCTGCAGCGCGCGTCCGACCTCGGAGGCGAGAATCGCGCCGAGGCTGTGCCCGAAGAGCGCGAAGGGCTGCCCATGCTCGAGGATGCCGCCCTCCGGCGGCCCGACCGGACCACGGCCGCGCCGCCGTCGGCCTTCGAGCCAGGGGCGGACGTCCCGCACCGCCCGGGCGACGAGCTCACCCATGTCCTCGACCGGGGTTTGCGCATGACGTTTGCCACGCCCGGGGAGGTCGAGCAGGAGGAGATCCCAATCCGGCGGGAGCTGGTGGATCAACGAGTGGTACACGGCTGCGGAGCCGCCCGCGTGGTGGAATCCGATGAGCCGCAGCGTCGGGTCGTCGACCGGCCGTGGCCGGACGAAGCAGGCAGCGGGATTCACGCGGTCCGCTCCCGTTCACGCAGGGCCGACCGCGCGTCCGCGATGTACGCGGCGAGGCGCCCGACCAGGCTGGCCAGCGGCAGGTCCGCCGCGAACTCGTCGGGGGGCACGGCGACCTGGTAGTGCTGTTCGATGTTCTTGGTGAACAGCATCGCCGTGAACGAGTCACCGCCGACATCGAGGAACGTCTGCGCCGGGTCGAGGTTGTCCTCGGCCCGCAGCACGTCCGCCAGTTCACCGAGCAGAAACTCCTCGACGGCCCGATCGACCGCTCCGTCCCGGGTGGGCACCGCCAGGACGACGCCCGCGGCGGCGGCTCCGTCGGGCGTGCCGACCACCCCCGGGGCCGGCACCGCCTGCGCCGGCTCGTCGATCCAGTACCGCCGGTGGCGGAAGGGGTAGGTCGGCAGGTCATCGACGAACCGGGTGTGCGGTGCGGCCAGGTCGTCCAGGCGCAGGTCCACGCCGGCGGTGAACAGGCCGGCAAGCGCGTCCAACAGCAGCGACAGGGACGCTTCGGCGTCGTCGCCGAGCAACGGATAACTGGCGGCACCCCAGTCCAGCACCGCGCCGTCCGGAGCGAGAGCCGGATCCACCGAGACTGAGACCCGGGCGCCGAACCGCCGCAGCAGCTCCCCGAGCCGGCTCTCCGCCGGACCGGTGGCGAGTTCGGGGAGCGAGCTCAGTGCCGGCAGCGCGTCGATCAGCCTGGTCGCCGCGGCGGTGACCCGATCCGGGTCCGCTCCGACCCGTAGGCGCCCGGCGACCGCGACCTGCACCTGCGCGGCGCTGGCGCTGGCGCCGAGCGTGCGGGCAAGGTTGTCCGCCAGCTCGGTCGGCGTCCTGCCTGTGACGGCAAGACGACGCGCGAACGCCGCCCGCCCGGCCCGCAACGTATGGCAGACCGATGCCAGTCCCACCGGGTCCGGCTCGCGCAGGTGGGCCACGACCGCCTCGGCCTGCGCCCGCAGGCTGACGTCGTCCTTCGCCGACACCGTCAGCAGCTCCCGACGCAGCCCGCCGCCAGCCGCACCGGACGCACCGGTCCTGGTCGCGTCATCGGCTTCACGGTCGGCGTCCTGATCGGCGCCCTGATCGGCTTCGAGAATGGCGTGCGCGTTGGTCCCGCTCAGACCGAACGCGCTGATTCCGGCCGTGCGCCGGGGGAGGCCGGCGGGCCATGGCTGGGTCCGGCGCGGCACGGCGAGGCCCACCCGGTTCCAGGGTACGAGCGTGTTGAGCGGGCCGTCCGCCTCACTCAGGC
>NZ_CDWRCM010000029.1:3441-15091 GCF_977927585.1 Frankia sp. CcWB2
ATCATCCCGTGCCGCAGCATGAGCACCACCTTGATCAGCCCCGCGATTCCCGCGGCGGCCTCCAGGTGCCCCAGCCGGGCCTTGACACTGCCGATGGCCAGGGGAACGGTGCGACCGGGCGCTCCACTGCCAGCGACGGCGTCGAGCGCCCCCACCTCGATCGGGTCGCCCAACGCGGTGCCGGTGCCGTGCGCCTCGACGAAGCCGAGTTCCTCGGGGGCGACGCCCGCGTCGGCGAGGGCGGCGCGGATCACCTCCTGCTGGGCGGGCCCGTTCGGCACGGTCAGGCCGGAGGACGCGCCGTCGTGGTTGACGGCGGTGCCGCGTAGAACGGCGAGGACCGGCCTGCCCTCCCGCCGCGCGTCCGCCAGCCGCATCAGGACGAGCATGCCCGCTCCCTCACCGCGGCCGTACCCGTCGGCAGCGGCGGTGAACGGCTTCGAACGGCCGTCGGGGGCCAGCGCCCCGCTCTGGCACAGCGACACCATCAGGTCCGGCGAGAAGATGAGGTTCGACCCGCCCACCAGGGCGTAGCGGCATTCCTCCCGCCGCAGGCTCTGCGCACCGAGGTGCAGAGCGACCAGGGACGACGAGCAGGCGGTGTCCACGCTGATAGCAGGCCCGGACAGACCCATGGCGTAGCTGACCCGCCCGGCCGCGAAGCAGTGCCCACCGCCGGTGCCGTAGTACGGGTCGATGCCGCTCCGGTCACCGCCCGCCAGACGCTCGGTGTACTCGGAGGTCATGATGCCGACGAAGACACCGGCCGACAGCCGCCGCGAGCGGCGTACGGCGATGCCGGCCCGTTCCATGGCCTCCCAGGCGGTCTCCAGAAGCAGCCGCTGCTGCGGGTCGAGGGCCTCAGCCTCACGCTGCGAGATGCCGAAGAAACCGGCGTCGAAGTCGGCCACGCCCGACAGGAAGCCCGCGCGCCCGACATAGGAGCGCCCTGCTTGGCCCGGCCGCGGATCGTGGACCGCGCGCAGCCCGGGACGGTCGTCCGGAATCTCGGACACCGCATGGTCGTCCCCCAGCAGGAACTTCCAGTACGCCTCGGACGTGCGCAGCCCACCGGGAAGCCGCAACGCCATCCCGACCACCGCCAACGGCGCGTGGCGGTCGGCCTCGAGCTCGGCGACGCGGGCCCTGAGCCGCCGCGAGAGCCGCAGCTGGTCCTCCACCAGCGTCCGTAGCTGATCCAGATCCATCTTCGTCCTCACTGTTCCCCCGCCAGGTCGTCGCGCACGGCCTGGATGAGCTGATCGAGTGACAGGGCTTGCGGTTCGAGTAGGCCGGACGCCACCGGTGCGGGTGGGACGGCTCTGACGTGGGAACCAGTGGCCCGGCGCGCGGGCGCGCCGGGAGCGGCTGAGGTGAAAGTGAGCCCGTCGAGAAAGCTCGCCATCGCCGGCACCGTGGGATGATCGATCGCGACGGTGGCGGGCAGCTCGGTAGCCAGCGCATGTGCCAGCCCTGTCCGCAGGTCGATCGCCATGATCGAGTCGAGGCCCAGGTCAGCGAAGCCGAGTTCGTCGGTGACGGCCACGGGGTTGCCGAGGACCTCCCCGACCAGCGCGCGGATGGCGTCGCGCAGTCCGTCGTCGCGCGCGGGCCCGTCCAGGCCGTCGAGCGACTGACGCAGCCAGCCCTTCGGACGGGCCGGACCGCCCGGACTGCCCGGACCGTGCGGACCGTGCGGGTTCCGGCGCGGGCGGGTGGCCAGGTCCGCGACCAGCGCGGCGCGTGGATGGCCGGCCGCTGCCTCGATGAAGCGGGTGAAGTCCGCGGCGACCGCGACGATGCGCGGTGTCACGGCGTTCACCGCGAGCCCGAGGAGCGGTCCGGCGTCGGTGTCGGCCAGCGGGCGGACGCCGAGGCGTTCGGCGGCCTTCACGGCCGGGCCCGCCGCCGCCATGCCGCCCTTCCCGGACGGCACCCACGGCCCCCAGTTGACACTGGTCGCGGGCATGCCGCCGGCACGCAGGGCCTCGGCCAGGCCGTCGAGGTAACCGTTGGCCGCCGCGTAGTTGGCCTGCCCGGCGGAGCCGAGCACGCTCGACACGGACGAGAACAGCACGAACGCGCGCAGCGGCTCGCCGCGGGCGGCCGCCGCCAGCGTTTCCGCCCCGCGGGCCTTGGCCGCGAACACCTCTTCGAAGTCGGCCGAGGTGAGATGGGCGAAGGCGCCGTCGACGGTGACGCCTGCCAGGTGGAAGACGCCGTGCAGCGGGACGAGTGCGCCAGCGGCCGCGACCCCCCGGGCGCACGCAGCGGGATCGGTCACGTCGCCGGTCACGACCGCGACGCTCACACCGCTCGCGGTGAGCTCGTCGATGGTCCGTTGCGCCGTGGCGTCCGGGCCCGAGCGGCCCATCAACGTGATCGCCTTCGCTCCCTGACCGGCGAGGATCGTCGTGGCGCTCAGACCGAGGGCACCGAGACCACCGGTGATCAGCACACCTCCCTCCCACAACGGCCCACCCGCCGCTGCCTCGACCGGTGCACCCTCGACCGGTGCGAGCCGGGCGAGACGGACTCCGTCGCCGGCCAGCACCCACCGGGTCTCGTCGAAACCGGCATCCGCCGCCTCCGACAGCGCGAGCGCGAGCGACGTAGGCGTCCATCCGATGTCCAACCCGATCCGGACCAGCCGGCGCTGCGGGTCCTCGGCTTCGAGGGCGGCGAGCATGCCCCACAGCGCCTCCCGGACCGGAGCCGCCGACCGGCGACCGTCGCCGAGTACGGCGACGGGGATCCGCGGCGGCAGGGCCCGCAGCGACGCCGCCAGGGCGAGCACAGCCCGCAGTGCGTCCCCGGCCCCCGTGGCGGCGCCGAGATCGTCGAAGCGAGCGTCCACGACGAGGTCGACGTCGTCATAGGCGGGGTCGCAGGCGGCAGGGTCGGCAGGTGTGTCATCGGGCCACCGGCGGACCTGGTGGCCCAGGGTCTCCAGCGCATCGCACAGCGACCGTGCGTGCTCCCGTCCGGTACCGAGCACCGCAACGGTCCGCGGCACGTGCGGCGGGGTCGGCGGGGTCGGCGGGGTCGGCAGAGCCGCCACGGCCTGCGGGGTCCCGGTCGCCCGCGAGGCGGGCACCCAGGTCAGCGCGTACGCGTGCGACGGCGCACCGTCCCGCAGGCTGCGTTCCAGCACGGCACGGGAAGCGTGGCGGACCCGGAACTCCTCGGCCACGAACAGGCTGCCCGTCTCGGTGAACATGCGCAGGTCGGCGCTTTCCACCCGGATCCGACCGTGCGGCAGCGGCTCGCCCGCCCGGACACGCACATGGCCCCACAGCTCCTCGTGGGCCCGGGACGCACCGACCCCGGTCTCCGGCCCGCCCGCCGGAGCCCGGCCCGGGAAGGACAGCCGCGTCGCCGCGAACGGGATCGCCAGCGACGGTGCCTCCCCGGCGTCATCGTCGACCATGAAGCCGGCGATGCTCTGGAAGCAGGAGTCGATGAGGCCCGGGTAGATCTCGTAGTCGGCCGGGTTGTCCGGCAACACCGGCCGGGCGTAGCGGATCAGCGATTCCTCCTCGCGGATCCACACATCGGCGATCCAGCGGAACGACGGCCCGAGGGTGTAGCCGAGGTTGCGGAAGTAGGCGTAGAATGCCTCCCCGGTGATGTGACGGTCGGCCGCGGCCGTGAAGGCCGCCCGCTGTGCCTGCGGCATGCCCGCGGCCACGTCGATGGCTGCCGGGCGGGTGAGCCGGCCGGACAGGTGCTCCTCCCACGTGCCACGCTCGACGTCGACAAGGCTCTGCACGCTCAGCCGCGACGTCCCGACCGCGTCCGCGGGTTCGCTCACGACGATCTGGACGTCGTACCGCTCCCCTTCGGTGATGACGAGCGCGCGCGGGCAGACCAGATCCTCGATCGTGACCGGCTCTCCCCGGCCGCCGATCGCGGACAGGATCGTGCCCAGGTGCGAGGCCGCCGGGGTCACCACGGTGCCGTACAGGCGGTGGTCGGTGAGGTACGGCGGGAACTCACTGCTGCGATCGAACGCGAACACCCGCCCGGTCAGCGCCGGGGAGCGCAGCTCGCTGCCCCAGTGCGGTCCCCGGTCCTGGGCGGGCACCGGCCCACGCACGGCCGGGCCGGCCGGCCTCCGGGGAGCCTGCGTCGTGCCCGCCACCTTCGTCCAGTAACGGGTGGGCGCGAAGGGGTAGTGCGGAGCTCGGCCACGCCGCCCACCGGAGGCTGCGGTTACCCGGCTCCAGGCCAGATCCTGGCCCTGCTCGTAGAGCATTCGGGCGGCGGCCAGCACAACCGCGCGGTCCTTGCCGCCGCGCCGCAGCGACGGCACGGCACCACCGGCGGGAGCGCACCCGGCGGCCCGGACGAGATGGCCCAACGTCCGGTCCGGCCCGATCTCCAGGCAGACGTCGACCTCCAGGACACCCAGCTGCCGCGCGCCCTGGAGGAAACGCACCGGCTCGCGCACATGCCGGCACCAGTAGTCGGCGTCATAGGTATCGGGTGCGGCGAGCTCACCGGTGAGGTTGGCGATGATCGGCAGACGCGGCGCGCCGAAGGCGAGCGGCGCGATGGCCGTCCGCAGCGGAGCCAGCACCGGGCCCATCAGGCGGGAATGGAAAGCATGCGACACGACCAGGGGTCGCGCGGTGATTCCCAGTTCCTTCATCCGGGCGGCGAAACCGTCGATCTCGGCCACCGCGCCGGCCACCACCACCGCCTCCGGCCCGTTGATTGCGGCGATGTCCAGGGCAGTGCCGGTGAGCAGCTCGGCGACCCGTTCCGGCGGTGCCACGACGGCGAGCATCCCGCCGGGTTCGGTGTCCTGCATGAGCCGGGCACGATGGGTGATCAGAATGAGTCCGGCGTCGCGATCCATCACGCCGGCGTGGATCGCGGCCGCGATCTCTCCGACGCTGTGGCCGATGACCACGGAGGCGGTCACGCCCCACGACTCCCACAGCGCCGCGAGCGCCAGCTCGAGGGCGACCAGGGCGGGCTGGGTGATCCGGGTGGCGTTGAGCAGGCTCCGGTCGGTGCCGCTGAACATCAGTTCCGGCAGGCCGGCGCCGAGCATCGGGGCGACTACCCGATCGCAGGAGTCGATCATCTCGCGGAAGACCGATTCGGTCTTGTACAGCTCCCGCCCCATCCCGAAGTACTGGCTGCCCTGGCCGGAGAACAGGAAGGCGACCCGCGGCGACCGGGTGGGACCGGCCGTGACCGGTGTACGCAGCCCGGCGAGCAGCTCGTCGCGGTCACGGACGAGCAGGGCGCGCCTGGCCGGCAGGTGCGCCCGGCCCGACCCCGCCGTGGCCGCGAGATCGGCACGGTCGAGATCGGCACGGTCCGCGACGTGGTGCTCCCAGGCCGCCGAGAGGCGGTGCAGTCCCGCCTCGTCCGCCGCGGACAGCGCGAGCAGCGCCGGCTCCAGCACCGGCTCCGTGCCCGCCCGGCCGGCCGGGTCGGTGGGCGTGTCCGCCGCTTCGCCGGCCGGGGCTTCACCCAGGATGACCTGGGCGTTCGTACCGCTGAAGCCGAAGCTGGACACGGCCGCCAGGCGTCCGCCCGGCCCGGCGCGCCACGGGGTTAGGGCGTCGACGACGCGAACGTTCATAGCTGCCCATGGCACGTGCGGGTTGAGCGTCGCGCAGTGCAGATTCGCCGGAAGCTGGCTGTGGCGCAGTGCCAGCACCGCCTTGATCACACCGGCGATGCCCGACGCCGACTCACAGTGACCGATGTTGCTCTTCACCGACCCGAGGTACAGCGGCTCGCCGGGCCGGCGGTCCCGGCCCAGTACCGCCCAGGCGGCGGCGAGCTCGATGGGGTCGCCGAGAGCCGTGCCGGTCCCGTGGGCCTCCAGGTAGGAGATGGACGCGCCCGCGACCTCGGCGTCGGCGAGCGCCGCGGTGATCACTGCTTCCTGGGCGCGGCCGCTCGACGCGGTCAGCCCCGACGAGGCGCTGTCGGAGTTGACATCGCTGCCGTGGAGAACGGCGAGCACCTCGTCGCCGTCGCGGCGGGCGTCGACGAGACGCTTGAGTACCAGCACGCCGCATCCCTCGGCACGGACAAACCCGTTGGCGTCGGCCGAGAAGGTCTTGCAGCGCCCTTCCGGGGAGAGCATGTGGGCGCGGCTCACCGCGACCGAGCAGGAGGGCGCGGCGATGACGTTGACGCCGCCCGCAAGCGCGCAGTCCGTCTCACCTTGGCGCAGCGAGCGGATGGCCAGGTGCAGCGCGACCAGGGAGGACGAACAGGCCGTGTCGACGGCGAGCGCCGGGCCGCCCAGCCCGAGAACGTAGGCGATGCGGCCGGCGGCCACGTTCAGGGCTGTGCCGGTGCTGAAGTAGGCGTCGAGCTGCTCCAGCCCGCCGCCTTCGAGTAGGCGGGCGTAGTCGGAGTTGGAGATGCCGACGAAGGCCTCGGTGTGGGTGCCGCGCAGGCTCTTCGGGTCGATGGCGGCGTCCTCGAGGGCGTGCCAGGTCGACTCCAGCAGCAGCCGCTGCTGCGGATCGAGGCTTTCGGCCTCTCTCGCGGGGATGTCGAAGAACGCCGCGTCGAAGCGGGCGATGTCCCGCAGGAACCCACCCTGATCGGTGGTGATCGTTCCGGTCCGCATCGGATCGTCGTCATGCAGCGACGCCGCGTCGAAACGGTCGGCGGGAACCGGGCCGACCGCGTCCCGGCCGGCGCGCAGCAGCTCCCAGTACTCGTCGAGGGAGTCGGCACCCGGGAAACGGCCCGCCATGCCGACGATCGCGACAGGTTCGCCCGCGGTGACCCCGCGGTCCGCGGCCGGCCGGTTCCCGTGGCCGACCGCTCCGGCCGGGACGGCCGAAACGGCGGTAACGGCGGTAACGGCGGTAGCAGCGAGGGGTGCCGATGCCGTGGCAGTGGGCGTCCCACCGGTTGTCGGCATGGCGGCACGGGCGACCAGGTGACCGGCCAGCTCGGTGACGGTCGGATGATCGAAGATCTCCGAGATGCCCACCTGAATACCGAAGGCGCCGGACAGCTCACGCGCCAGGTCGACCGCCATGATCGAATCCAGTCCGAGGTCGAAGAACCCGACGTCCTCGCGGACGGCCCGCGCCTCGGCATGCCCGAGGATTCCCGCCAGCAGCCCCCGCACGGCGTCGCGTGCGGCAGCCGGACGCGCCCCGGTGGGGACGCCCGACAACACGGCGCGGCCCGAGGTCACCGCAACCGCGCCCGCCGCGGCATCCCGGCCCGATCGACCTGGGCAGACGTCATCCGGGACGACCTCGTCGAACAGCCGGCGGCGCCGCCGGCTGGCCATCACCTCGCCGAAGCGCGGCCAGTCCACCGGGCAGACCACCAGCGCGGATCCGGCGGACGGGGCGTCGGCGGTGAAGCTCGCGCAGCCGGCGTCGACGCCGATCTCCGCCACGCCCATGCGGGCCAGGTTGCCCCGGCCGGTCTCGTCCGCCATGCCGTCCAAGGCCTACGGCCCGAAGGCGATGCTCACCGACGCCAGGCCGGCGGCCGCCCGGTAGGCAGCGAGCGCGTCGAGCCCCCCGTTGGCGGCGGCGTAGGCGCCGTATCCGTCGATCCCCCACAGGGCCGAGACCGACGACAGTTGGACGAAGAAGTCGAGCGGCCAGTCACGGCTGAGCAGATGCAGCCACCACGCGCCGGTGAACTTGCCACGCAGTGCCACGGCGAAGCTGTCGGCGTCCGCCTCCGCCAGCGCACCTGCCGGCAGCGTGCCGGCACCGTGGATGACGCCGCGCACCGGGGGCATCGCATCGCCCACGCGGCAGGCGGCGGCGAGCGCCGCCAGGTCGTCACAGTCGCCGGCCCGGTAGCGGATGTCCACTCCGTCTCCGCGCATGCTCTCCAACAGCGCCGTGCCCGCCTGGTCGAGCTGTTCCTCGCTGCGGCGGCCCACCACCAGCAGGTGACGTGCGCCGCGGCGCACGAGGTCGGTGACGAGCACCCGGCCGATGGCACCGAGCCCGCCGGTGAGCAGATACGTGCCGTCGGGCCGTACCGGGAGTTCGGGCCCGGGGCCGCCTGTCAGCGGGCGTACCCGGGCGGCAAAGACGGCACCGTCCCGTATGGCGAGGACGTCGTCGAGGTCGCCGGTGCCGCCGCGGGCTCCCCCGCGCCCAGCGAGGCGGAGCAGCAGGTGCAGGTCCGCGGATTCGGGGAGAGCGGGCAGGTCGACGACCCCGCCCCAGCTGGAAGACAGCTCCAGTCCCAGAACCGCCGCGAGGCCGTGTAGCAGACCGTGATCGGTCGCCTCAATCACATCGTGTCCGGTGACCTGACGCACGCCGCGGGTGACGGCAAGAACCTGCCCGGTACGGACGGCCGCGAGCGTGCGGACGGCGGTCGTGACAGCAAGACAGGTCGCCGCCCCCACGGCGGCGATGTCGTGGGGCTCGGCACCGCCGGGTGACGAGGCGAAGGGATCGGGCAACGCTGTGGGCCGTATCGCCAGCAGCAGCGTAACCGGCTGGTCATCGGAACGCGACGCCCAGAACGCGGCCCATCCGGCGTCATCGCCAGGCAGGTCGTGACGCTGCCACCCCGGCAGCTCGGCGAGGTCGGTGAGGTCGGCGCCGACCGGGCCGAGCACCGTGCCGGGCATGCCGCCCGCAGCCGCGCTTTCGGTGAGACTCCGCAGCAGGTCGGCGTCGTCGCCGGCGAGGACGAGGGTGTGGTCACCCGGGATGGCCGGCAGGGCGATGGGCTGCCAGGCGATGTGGTGCGACGGCACGGCGGTGGGCGGCCGCACCGGGTCGGTGGACGCAGCTGTCTCCCTGCCACGGTCCTCGCCGCGGTCCTCGCCGCGGTCCTCGCCGTGCACCGCCGGCCGGGACGGGACGGGCGCGTGACGCTGCCGCTCCCAGGGATAGCTCGGCAGGTCGATCACGCGGCGGGCCAGCGGCACAGGCTCGTGGAGGTCCGCGGTGGCCGTGTCCTCGACGAGCGTCACGGCCGGGGACGCGGTACCGGCCGCCAGCGCCGCCAACGCCGCGGCCGCGCCGGTCGCGTCCGTCGCGGCGACCCGGGCGCGCACCGGGTGGCGGACCCGGCCGTAGGTCGTCGTGTAGGCGAAGGCCGGATAGGCGGCGGGGCCGAGGGTGGCCAGGCGCTCACCGAACCGGGCGGCGAGCGCCCGCAGCGCCGACGCGGTCTTCGCCGACACCTCGAAACCGTTGACCGGCGCGTCGGCATGATCCGCGGGGGCTGCCGGGGCTGCCGGGGATGCGGGGGATGCCGGGGCTACGGGGGCGGGCGCGTCCCCGGCGGGCCCGAGGATGAGGTGCGCGTTCGTGCCGCTCATGCCGAAGGAACTCACCCCGGCGCACCGGCCGCCGTCCGCCGGGCCCCACTGCTGAAGGTCCCGCGGCAGGGTGATGCCGGTGCCGTCCAGATCGATTCTGGGGTTCAGGGTCGTGAAGTGCACCAGTGGCGGAACGGCGCGTCGCTGCAGGCAGAGGATCACCTTGAGCAGCCCGGCGATGCCGGCGGCGGCCTCCAGATGACCGATGTTGGTCTTCACCGAGCCGACCCGCAGCGGAGCACCCCCGTTGCGCCGGCCGAGCACGGTGACGAGCGATTCCATCTCGATCGGGTCACCGAGCGCCGTACCCGTGCCGTGCGCCTCGACCAGACCGATGTCGGTCGGGGTGAGTCCGGCATCGGCGAGCGCGGCTTCGACGAGCCCGACCTGGGCCAGCACGTTCGGGGCGGTGAACCCGGACGAGCGGCCGTCGGAGTTGACCGCCGAGCCGTGGAGCACGGCGTGGATCCGGTCACCGTCCCGTTCGGCGTGGTCGGGGCGCTTGAGCACGACCACGCCACATCCTTCGCCCCGGGTGAAACCGTTGGCCCGGGCATCGAAGGCCTTGCACAACCCGTCGGGGGCGAGCGAGCGGGTCTGGGCGACCAGCCGCGTCGACCGGGGCGAGAGAACGAGGTTGACGCCGCCGACGAGCGCCACGTCGCACTCACCGCGGCGCAGGGCCTGGCTTGCCAGATGCACCGCGACCAGCGACGACGAACACGCGGTGTCCACGGCCAGGGCCGGCCCGGTCAGCCCTATCGTGTAGGCGAGTCGACCGGCGGCGAAGCAGTGGCCGTTGCCGGTCGCCCAGTAGGCGTCCGGTTCACCTGCCTGCCAGTCCCGATAGTCCTGACCTGTGATGCCGACGTAGAGACCAGTGCGGGCGCCGGTCAACCGGTCGGGGGGCAGCGCGGCGTTCTCCATCGCTTCCCAGGCCACCTCGAGCAGCAGGCGGTGCTGTGGGTCGAGCCCTCGTGCCTCCCGCGGGCTGATTCCGAAGAAGTCGGCGTCGAAGTCGAGCACCTCGTCGAGGAAGCCACCCCGTTGCGGCAGGCCCTCCCAGGCGGCGGAGAAGGGCCCCTTGCGTGCCGCCGGCATGGGGCGTACGAGGTCGCCCCCCGCGGCCAGGACGTCCCAGTAGGCGTCCAGGTCGGCGATGCCGCCAGGCAGCCGCAGGCCGACACCGACGACGGCGAGCGGAGCCCGGCCGGTCTGGGCGTCGAGCTGGGCACGGAGGTTTCTGATCGTTTCCAGCGCCCGCGTCAGGGGCGTCGGCGTGGGCGAACTGCCGCCGGAGGGCGTGCGACCGCCCGGTTGTACGTGACTGCCGGATTTCATGAGACCAGTTCCTTCGCGATCGTGCGGTGTTCAGGCGGCGACGGTGGTGAAGATCCGCTCGCACAGCACCCCGGCGAGGGCCCGCGAACTGCCGTAGGTCCACAGCAGCGTCGGCGAGAGGGTGAGGCCGAACGTGGCCTCGAGGCGATTACGCAGCTCCAGGCTCAGCAACGAGTCGAGTCCGAGCGCCTTGAACGGCGTCTGGCTCTCGATCGCCTTCGGGTCCAGCCGCAGCACCCGGCCGGCGAGCTCGCGCACCTTGGCCTCGACCAGGTCGTGACGGGCGTCCGTCGGGCCGTTACGCAGGTGCGTGAGAAAGGCGCCACCGGCCGCGGCGGCCGGTGTACCCGCCGACGCGGCCTGGCGCAGCACCTGCCAGCTCTTCTGGGCAGCGGTGTCGGGGTACGCGTCGAACCACTGCCGCAGGTTCAGCGGCACGTATCCGACGACCTGCTCGTCGCGGCGCAGGAAGCCGGCCAGCGCCGCCCAGGCCTCGTTGGCGGTGAAGCCGCCCATGCCCCGTTCCGCCAGCCGGGCGCCCCGGTTGGCGTCCTGCGCGGCCAGACCGATCTGCGTGAACGGCCCCCACTGCACGGACAGGGCTGGCAGCCCCCGACGCCGGCGGGCCACGGCCAGGGTGTCCATGAAGGCGTTGCCCGCGGCGTAGGCTGCCTGGGCAGCGTTGCCGAACAGGGCCGCTGCCGAGGAGAACATCACGAACAGGTCCAGCGGGTCGGCCGCGGTGGCCGCGTCCAGGTTGCGCGCGCCGTCCACCTTGGGTGCGAGCACCCGTTCGATCTGCTCGGGCCGCAACCGCAGGATGGTGGCGTCGTCGAGCAGGCCGGCGGCGTGCACCACACCGCGCAGTGGCGGCATCTCCCCCCGCAGCCGGGTCAGGGTGGCGTCCAGCGCGGCGGCGTCCGCGACATCGACGGCGAACGTCCGCACCCGCGTTCCGCCCGCGCGGATCGCCTCGATTCTGGCTGCCGCCTCCGCGCTCGG
>NZ_CDWRCM010000029.1:15397-26670 GCF_977927585.1 Frankia sp. CcWB2
CAAGGACCGTCCCAGCAACGCGACCGCGCCGGCCCCCCGCTCGGCGAAGAACTCTGCGAGCGACAGGCCGAGCGCACCCAGCCCGCCGGTCACCAGGTAGGTGCCGTCCGGTCGAAACCCGCCCGCGGGCATCGGCTCGGGCACGACGGCCCGCACCGACGCCGGGTCGGTGAGCACAAACTTGCCGATGTGGCTGCCGGAGGCCATCGTCCGTAGCGCCTCCGCGACCTCGGCGAAGGGATAGGTGGTGACCGGCAGGGGTGCGAGGTCGCCCGCCACGACCCGGTCCCACAGTTCCGCGAACAGGCGGGCGAAGCGCCGGGGCCGCCTGCTCATCAGCCCGGCCAGGTCTACCGAGGCCAGGCTGATGCTCTTGCGGAAGGCACCCAGGCTGATGGTGCGCTCGCCGTAGATGTCCTTCTTGCCGACCTCGACGAAGCGGCCGTCCTCGGCCAGGACGTCCAGCCCGAGCGGGATCGCTGCCCCGGTCAGCGAGTTGAGCACCACGTCAACGCCCCGCCCGCCGGTGGCCGCGCGCACGCCGTCGGCCCAGGACAGATCGCGGGAGTCGAAGACGTCGGCGATACCCAGCTCACGCAGATACCGGCGTTTGTCCTCACTGCCGGCCGTGGCCAGGACCCGCGCGCCCAGCGTCCGGGCGACCGCGACGGCCGCGAGCCCCAGCCCGCCGGCCGCGGAGTGGATCAGCACGGTCTCGTCCGGGCCGAGCCGGGCCAGGTCGTACAGCCCGTACCAGGCGGTGAGCATCACCAGCGGCAGCCCGGCCGCGTGGACGTCGTCCAAGCCGTCCGGAACCGACCGCGCTGACCCGGCCGGCGCACTCGCCGCCGAGCAGAGCCGCGCCGCCGCTGGGATCGGGGTAGGTGCCCATCGCCTTCATCACGTCGATGAAGTTGAGGGCGGCGGCGGTCACCTCGATCTCGATCTCGCCCGCCGCGGGCGCGCGCCGACGTAGCGGCCGGTGCTCCAGGCCGTCCCAGAAGCCGGGCCGGGCCGGGGTGAGGCGGAAGGGCTGCGGCGGGGTTCGCCACTCAACCGCCGGGGCCTCACCACTATCGGGCCGGGTGCCGTCGGGCTCGCTGTCGTCCGAATCAAGGGCGTCGCCGCGGACGAGCCGGCCCGCCAGGCGGCGCTCGCCACGCAGAACGACCTGGTCCTCGCCGTCGCCGACGACGAGTTCGCCCGCGCACTGCGCCGCCCAGCCGACATCCGCCGGGGCGACGTCGACCACGAGCGGCGCGAGCTCCGGGTGCTCGCGGCGAAGGACGCGGACAAAACCTCAGAACAGCGCCGCGCCCGGGTCCGGCCGGTCGGCGGGCCGCCCAGCCTGCGCGTCGGCGGTGACGACGGCGAGCCGTGGCTGGGTGGGCTGCTCCAGGCAGCCTGCGGCGATCGCGGCGAGGGCGGGCAACGCGCGGCGTTGCGCGTCGACCCCGGCGGTGCCACGGGGCGCGACGAACACGACGCCGGCGAGTTCCCCGACCGCGCGCAGCCGCCCCGTCCACTCCGTCCGCTGTTCGGAGGTCCGCTGTTCGGAGGTCCGCTGCTCGGGGACGGTGTCGGTGGGTGCTGGAAGCCAGGAGACCGCGGCACCGACCTGCGTGAGAGCGTCGACGAGCTCCCGCGCGCCGTCCTCGGGCGCACCACAGACGACCCAGGTCCCCGATCCGGGACCTTCCGGCCCCGGCTGTGGCTCTGCGCCCGGCGCCCCCGCGGCCCGGGCGCGCGGCTCGGCCACGAAACGTAGACGGTGCACCCGCTCGGCATCCGAGCCGGTCGTCTCCGCGCTTCCGAGCGCCTCCAGGGCCAGGCCCCGCATGATCATCAGGGGTCGCCGGTCGGCGTCGAAGAGGTGCAGGTCGATCTGTGTCGGAGTGCGGCGCACGGCGTAGGACCACAGCCGCGTGCAGGGTTCGTCGATGTCCTGCAGGACGACGACCTGGTCGAGGCCGGTCGGCACGACGGTCTCCGTGCCCTCGCACAGCGCCAGTGCGACCTGGAGGGCACCGTCCCACAGCGCGGGGTGCAGCCCGTGCGGGCGGGCCCCAGCGCGGCAACGATCGTCCAGGTACACCTCGGCGAGAGCCGCATCGCTGTCGGCCCAGAGCCGCCGGATGCCTTGGAAGGCCGGCCCGTAGCGCAGCCCACGCGCGGAGCAGGCCTCGTAGAAGGCCCCGGGGGTGGCGGGCTGCAGGTCCAGCAGGTGTTCGGGGAAGGCGACCTCCTCGACGGGTGCCGGGCGCTGGTGGACCCGGGCGACGGCGTGCTCGGTCCAGCCGGACGCGCCCGTGGGCAGCGACAGCAGGGTGAAGGTGCCGCCTTCGGTCACATCGTCCCGCCACAGGGCACTCAGCGTTGTGGGTGATTCTCCGCTCTGGCGCCCGGGGAGGGTGAGGTCGTTGCGGAAGCGCACGGCGGCGAGGGTCCGCGGCCTGGCCCCGTGGCGGGCGCGGGCGGCGTTCAGCGCCATCGCCATCATCGCGACCCCCGGCAGCACGATCGCGTCGTGGACCTGGTGGTCGCGCAGCCAAGGGTGTTCGTCGACGGCCAGTTCCAGCGTCCCCTGCCAGGTGTCGTGCTCATGGACGGCGGGGACGAGGGTGAACTCCAGGCCGCCGTGGGTCGCCGCGCGCCGCCGGCCCGCATCCACCCAGTAGTCGCGACGCCGCCACGGGTACCCGGGCAGATGAGGCACAAAGGTCCCGGTGGGCGACTCGGGCGTGGCCGACCCGCCGGGGGATGACCCGCCGGGGGACGAGGCGAACGGCTCGAGACCGGCGACGTACCCGTGGGCGAAGGCCCGGGCGAGATCGGTCGGCGTGCCGGCGTCCCGCTGCAGCGTGGACAGGGCGCGCGGTGGCTCGGGACGCGACGCCGCCAGCTGTTCCACGGCAGGAGCGAGGATGGGGTGGGGGCTGATCTCGACGACGTGCGTGATCCCCTCGTCGAACAGCACACCCATGGCGTCGGCGAACAGCACCGGCTGACGCAGGTTGTCCACCCAGTACCGGGCGTCCATCTCCGGGCCGCGCAGCCCGGCCACCCGGACCGTGGACATCAGGGGCGTGCCGCCCGCCCGGGGCCGCACCTCGGCGAGGGCGGCGAGCAGATCGTCGGTCAGCTCGTCCATCTGCGGGCTGTGCGAGGCGTAGTCAACGTTCACCAGTCGGCAGAAGGTGCCGTCGGCCTCAAGGAGTTCCTTGAGCGTCAGCACCGCCTCGCCGTCCCCGGACAGCACGCACGAGGTCGGGCCGTTGTTCACCGCGAGCGACACGAACTCCTCGAAACCGGCGAGCGCCGCGCGCACACCGGCCACGTCGAGATCGACCGCGAGCATGCGGCGGTGTCCGGAGGTCCGGCGGGCGATGGCGCTGCGCCGCGCCATTACCAGGGCGGCGTCCTCGTAGGACAGGATGCCGGCGACGGTGGCCGCGGCGACCTCTCCTTGGCTGTGGCCGACCACGACATCCGGCCTCACCCCCGCCTCGGTCCACAGCTGGGCGAGCCCCACGGACATCGCCCACAGCGCGGGCTGCAGCATGTCGATGCGGGACAGCCACTCGTCACCGGCCTCGCCCGACAGGATCGCGACGAGATCCCAGGGGACATGCGGCTCGAGTGCGCGCGCGCAACGGCGGACGACGTCGGCGAAGGCCGGGTTGGCGGCGAGCAGGTCACGGCCCATGCCAGCCCACTGCGACCCCTGGCCGGGGAAGACGAACGCCGTCCGGCCGACCGGAAAGGCCCGGCCGCTGACCACACCCGCGATCTCGGCCTCGGGGTCGTCGGCGAAGCGTGCCAGGTCGGCCCGCAACCCCTCGATGTCTCCGGCGACGAACCCCGCCCGGTTGGCGAAGTGGTCACGCCGCCGCCCGAGCGTCGCGGCGATTCCCGCCAGGCGGCCAGGACCATCCGCGTCGCCCGGATGCCCGGCAAGCGTGTCACGCAGATCAACAATACGCTGACGCAAAGTCATCGAATCGTGCGCGGACAGCGGAACGAACGCGGCCGCGCCCGCCCCGGCGCAGGCGGGCGTCTCGGGTGCGCCGCACAGGATGATGTGGGCGTTCGTCCCTCCCCAGCCGAAGGAGTTGACCCCCACGTAGACCGGGCCCTGCGCGGGCAGGGGCAGCGGCTCGCGCACCACCTGCAGGTTGAGCTCGTCGAACGGGATGTCCGGATTGAGGTCCTCCGCGTGCAGACTCGGCGGGACCACCCGGTGCTCCAACGCCAGCACCGCCTTGACCAGGCCGGCCAGACCAGCCGTCGCTTCGAGATGGCCGATGTTGGTCTTCACCGAACCGATCCCCAGCGGGCCGCGGGCCCGGTCACGCCGCTGGCCGAGGACCCGCCCGATCGCGCCGGCCTCGATCGGGTCGCCACGTAGCGTGCCGGTGCCGTGGGCCTCCACGTAGGCGAGTGCGTCGGGCGGCACGTCGGCGTCGGCGTACGCGCGGCGCAGCAGGTCCTCCTGACCCGCCGGGCTGGGAGTGACGAGGCTTTCACCGCCGCCGTCGTTGTTGACTGCGGTGGCCACAATGACGGCGTGCACCTGGTCACCGTCGGCAAGGGCCCGGGCCAGGGTCTTCAGATAGACCGCCACAACCCCTTCGCCGCGTACGAAACCGTTGGCGGAGGCCGCGAAGGCCTTGCAGCGCCCGTCCGGAGACAGGCCGCCGAAATGGGTGAGGCCGATCGAGACGTCCGGCGCGACGATCAGGTTGACCCCGCCGACCAGGGCGGCGTCGATCTCACCGCCGCGCAGCGCCTGACCGGCCAGGTGCAGCGCGACCAGCGCGGACGAGCATCCCGTCTCCACGGTCAGGCTCGGCCCGGTGAGCTTGAGGAAGTACGACACCCGCGCGGCGATCACGTCCAGCGCGTTACCGACATCGCTGTGCTGGGTGGCGCCGGCATCGCGTTCCTTGCGCAGGATCTCGTAGTCGTGCCAGGACGCACCGACGTAGACGCCCGTGCGGGTACCGCGCAGCCCCTCCGCCGGCTGCCCGGCGTCCTCCAGGGCGCGCCAGGCTGTCTCCAGCATGAGCCGCTGCTGGGGGTCGATGTCGGCGGCCTCCCGGGGGGAGATCCCGAAGAAGGTCGGGTCGAATTCCCCGACCCCGTCGAGGAATCCACCGACCGCCTGCACGGTTTTTTCCGGGTCGAGTTGGGCGGTGGTGTCCCACCGCTGCGGCGGGACGGGACGGATCGCGTCGCCCCGCTCCATCAGGAGCCGCCAGAAACTGTTGACGTCGTCGGCGCCGGGCAGGCGCCCGGCCATTCCGACAATGGCTATGACTTGATCGGGGTCGTGCTGCAGTTCGTCCGCGTACACGGTCGCCTCGCTATGCAATGCCGTCCCATCCGGCGGGGTCCTTCGATGGGTCATCCGGCAGGGGTCATCCGGCAGAAGTCATCGGCCGAGGGTGGGAACGTCCGACGGGGTCGGGGTGTACACGTCGGCCGGGTCCACCAGATGCGGCGCGTTGATGACCTTGTCAAAGACGCGGTATTTGATCGGAAGCCGGTCGAGCAGACGGAACCGGGCCCGCCGCAGCGTGGTGGCGACCGGTGTGTGCGCGGCCAGGGCCTTTTCCTGCATCCGCTGGAAGCGGGTCACCAGGGATTTGTGCGCGCGCCGGCCGGCGACGAAGTCGGCGAAGGCGGCCGCCGGGATCACGTCGTCGGGCGGACCCTGCGCGAGCTGCGCGGCAAGCAGGGGGGCGAGGCAGACGGTGTCCTGGATCGCGAGGTTGACCCCCTGACCCAGGATTGGGGTGGCCGTGTGGGCGGCGTCACCGATGAGCAGGAGGCCGTCGCGGGCCCACTGCCGCATTTCAGCGGTGAATATCTCCAGAAATCCGGCATCGTCCCAGGATTTCAGGTAGGCGTCGACGAGCGGGGCGAGCCGGGCGTCGAGACGGCTGATTCCGGCCTTGAAGGCGTCGAAGCCATCCTTGCGCAGCTGCCCGTAGCCGCCCTTGGGCATGTTGTGGCCGATCCGCAGCCAGTCCGGGAATGTCGGCAGCACCACCAGATGCTTGTCGCGCTGGACGACGAGCTCCGCTCCGTTTCCCCACTCTGGCGGGCGCGGCAGCTTGAACGACAGGAAGTCGCGGGCCATCGGCTGGACGTCGGCCGCAAGGCCGGATTCCTTGCGCACCTTGGAGAAACGCCCGTCCGCGCCGATGACGACGCGCGCACGCACCTCGACGGAACTGCCTTCCTTATGCCGCAGTACCGCGCCGCGCACGGCACCGTCGGACTCCAGCAACCGGCTGAAGGCCGTGCCACCGAGGTAGGTGAAGTTCGGCAGGTCACGAGCGGCGTCGTTGAAGATGCCGATCAGCGCCGGCTGCGGGATGTCGATCGGCAGCGCGCCGATCGGGAACCGGCTGTAGTCGACGTGGAAGACCTCGCGCCCTTCCATCCGCATGGTGACCCCGGACGTCTCCAGGTATCCGTGCGCGCTCAGAGCGGGGCCGAAGCCAAGTGCGCGCAGGGTGACGACGGACGGGGCCGCGAGCGTCTCGCCGCGGAAGTCGCGGTCGAGGCGGGTGTGCTTCTCGACGAGCAGCACCTCGATGCCACGGCGCGCGAGCAGACAGCCCAGCAGCGAGCCGGCGGGCCCGTCACCCACGATGAGCACATCGGTCCTGGCCGGGACGGTCATAGCAGCTCCCATAGCTCAAGGCGTTCGGTGACCCGGGCCAGTACTTCCGAGGCCAGCGCGCCATCCAGCACGCGGTGGTCGAAGGCGAGGGACAGGGTGAACTGGGGGATGATCAGTATCTGGCCGTCGCGGGCCACCGGCACGTCCGTGATGCGGCCCATCCCGAAGCCGAGCGGCCCGCTGATCATCGGATAGATCACCCGGACCGGCTCGTGGCCGACCGAGGTGACCGAGAAGGTCCCCTGCAGGCTCACGCGGCGCGCCGGGTTACGCAGCGCCAGCCGGTAGACAATGCGGGCGACGGGCAGCGGCAGCTGCTGCATCCGCCGTACCCGCTGGAACGGCCCCGTCTCGGCGATCTCGGCATCCTTGTACGTGTCAATGGCGTCCTGGACCTCGAGCACCGACCGCTCGGGCCCGCAGGGGACCGTTCCGGAGACCACGCATCGCTGGCCGTCGACGGTCTTGTCGAAAAGAACCTTGGCGTAGACGCCGTCGACATCGGCGATCCTGGGGCGGGGCCCGGCGCGCAGCACAGCGCGCGCGTCCGGGTATCCGGCCACGACGTCGGCCGCGGCCTTGACGACGAAACTGATGAAACTGACCTTCCCGCTGCTGGCGGTCCGCGCCGCCGTCAACCGGGTGGCGTCCACCTCGGCCGCCAGGTACACGTGGCAGGTCTCGCGGGCGTCCTGCAGGAAGGTGTAGGTCCCCCGGCGCGCTTTCGGGAACGGGCGGACGGTGACCGCGCTCACCGCGTCACGCCCCTTCCGGCGCGACCGTGCCGGCGACGATGGCGGCGAGGTCCCCGAGCGCCTCCGCAGCTGCGAATCGCTCGTAATCGAGGCTGCTGCCGAGCTCACGCTCCAGGTAGACGAGGACCCGGAGCAGGTTGACCGAGTCCCAGCCCTCGATCTCGGCGAGTCGCCGGTCCATCGCGAGCTCCGCCTCGTCGACGTCGAGCAGCTGGGCGACAACCTCCGTGACGATCTTTTCAGAGAGCATCGAAGACCTCTTCGTCGTGGGTGAGACGCACCCAGGTGGGCAGTTCGGGCAGGTCCCGCAGGGAGTGGCGGTACTCGGCGACGCCCGCGCCCTCGGCGGCGCCCGTAGCCCGCAGGGGAAGCGCAACGAACCCGAGGGACGGGTAGAAACCGGCGAACGTACCGTTGCGGTCGGTTTCGACGAACCGTGCGGTGACGGCCGGGGCGCCGTGCCGCCGGGCCCCGCGCAGGATCAGGCCGACGATCGTCTCTTCGATGTTGCGGGAGAAGGCACGGCAGCTCAGAACGAAGTTGTCGATCGCCCAGCCGCCGTCGGGCGCGCGACCGAGCGCCACCGCCGCGATCAGTCCGCTGTCCCCGAACCGGTCGCGGAGCCGGGCGCCGTAGAAGGCGAAGCCCGCACGGCTGCGTCCCGCCTCATCCTGCCCGTAGCGCAGGCCGGTGAGGTTGAACTGGTTGGTCTTCCCGAACAGCTGCGCGATCCGGGCGGTGTTGAGCGGGCCGCGCGGTTCTATCGCCAGGTGCGAATCGAGTTCGACGATGTAGTCCTGCATGCTGACCGCGGAGCGTTCCAGCTCGGCCCGGCGCGCCTGGGCCTGGTACATCTGGGTGCGGGCCCGGTCCTCGCCGGTCAGCGCGAGCCTCACGAAGTCGCCGCGAGCGGCGAGCCGGGCCGCATAGCCGGCGGGCTCGTCCGGCAGGTCCACGGTGGTCACCGTCGGCTGCGCCGCGTGCATCAACCCGCGTTCGGCCGGGTTGTCGTCGACGAACACCATCGCGTCGATCCCGAGGTTGAGCTGCTCGGCCAGCGCGCGCACGTTGTCGGGCTTGGGTTGCCAGTTCGCGTGGACGGCCACGAAGGAGCCGGGGCGCAGCACCATCTCGGGATGGGTCGCGATCGCCTCGCGGGCGACCTCCTCGTCGTTCTTGGAGCAGACCGCGAGCAGTACCCCCTGAGCGGCCAGCTCCCGGGCGAGGACCTGCAGCTCCCGGTAGGCCGAACCGGGGTAGGCACCGCCCAGGCGGAGCGCGGCGACCCCGTCGTCCCCCACGACGCCGCCCCACAATGTGTTGTCCAGGTCGAGAACGAGGCACTTGGCGACTCGTCCGAGATCGGCGCGGGCGACCCGCGACAGCTCCTCGGCATACGCGCGCAGGAAGTCGGGGGCGAAGGCGGCCCCGGCGGCATGCCGCATCCGGTCGGCGGCGAAGACCGCCCCGGCATGCGCGGCGATGCCGGCGGCGCTGAGCACCAGGGTTGCGGGCTGCCCGGACAGGTCTAGAACGGCGGCGTTCATCCGGTCCCAGGCGGCATCCAGCCGGGCGCGGGAGCCGTAGTCGATGAACCGGTCACGCCGCAGCGGGCTCAGCGGGATCGTGCACAGCACCACGAGCCCGCCCACCGCCCGGCGGGCGGCCTGCAGCCACTCGGCAAGCTCCGCGGGAAAGGCGGCGCAGCGCGCCTCCACCGCCGCGATGTCCACGCCGTCGGCGGCACCCTCCAGAACCGCGCTGTCGTCGAGGAGACAGGCGACGATCCGTGGCGCGAGGTCGGCCAGGTGAGGCGCGCCGGCCAGGATCTCGAAGCGCCACTGGTTGAAGCCGGCCATCCGGATCTCGGGCAGCACTCCGTCCCGGACCAGCGCCGCGGTGAGCAGGTGGGGCAGGGCATCCATCGTGGAACTGCCCAGTAGCGCGATCCGCTGGGTGTGCAGGCCCCCGGCGGCCGCGAGCTGCTCGCGCTGGGCCGCGCCCCCGATCAGCATCCCGGCGGCTTCCAGGTCGAGCGGGTCGGACAGGTCACCGAGCAGTGCCCGCACCTGGCCGACCGCCCCGGTGAGCCCGGACCATTTGAATGCACGCAGCCGTGTCAGCGGGGAGGCGGCCCGCACGGCGGCCACCGCGGCGTCATCGACCGACATAATCACCCTCCAGGTCAGACTGGTGCCGCAGAGCCATCCCGGAGACGATCCACTTCGAGGACTCGACCGTCGCGACGAACATCCGCCCGCCGACGCCGACACCCCGCGCGATCCGCCCCCATGCCCGGTGGAGCTGGATGAACGGCAGCGCGTTGCCGTTGTTGCCGGTCTCGGCGACGCACGAGACCGCCTGCTCCGGCCGGACGCCCACGTGCTCGCGGATCTTCTCCGTCATGACGCCGTTGAGCTGGGGTGTGAGCACATGCTCGACCTCTGCGACCGACCAGCCGGTGGCCGCGCTGAGCTCGTCGAGGATCGCCCGGGCCAGGTCGGGAACGTGGCGTTCGATGGCCTTGTAGTCCTCCTCGCCCATGGGCTCGGGGGAACTCGCGCCGTTGCGGCCGACGACCATCGGCGCGCCGTCCGTGCCGTACCACCGCACAACCTGCGCCGGTTTGCGTCCCATCCCGGTGGTCCGCAGAAACAGGTGGTCAACGACCAGGCCGGGGCCCGCGGTGTCGGCGTCCACGACCGCGGCGCCGGCACCATCGCCGAAGAGCGCGAAATTGATCATCTCAGCCGGCTTGACCTGCGTGCTGTCGCGCTTGGACGGCCACAACTTCAGGCAGGTGTCGGCCCCGATGACCAGGCCGCGCCGCGCACCGCCGGCCAGCAGGGCGCGAGCGGCATAGAGACCCTGCAAGGCGCCCGCGCAGCCCGAGGTGAGCTGGAACATGGGCCGGTCGTTGATGCCGAGACGGTCGGCCACCACGTTGACCGTGGCCGGCATCAGCTCGTCGGGTGATGCGGTCGCGAGAATGAGAAAGTCCAGCGTCTCCGGACGGATGTTGGCTGTGTCGAGCGCGCGCACCAGCCGCTGTCGCCAGATCGCCGGTGCTGCGGGGCACGCCGGCCGGGCTGTCGGCGCTGCAGTAGTACCGGCTGCGGTTACCGGTCATCCGGTCGAGCCACTGCTCGTGCAGGCCGAAGCGCTCGGCCATGTCACGGTTGGTGACCGCCATGCCCGGCAGAACTTCACTGAGGCCGCTGAGTCTCACTGGTCGGTTCCTTACGTGGAGGTCCTGGAGGTCCCTGTCATGGACGGCTTGTGGACGGCGTCGACGTGGATACGCGGACATGCGCGGGTGGATACGCACGGTGGTGGATACGCACGTGGGTAGATACGCACGTGGGTGGTGGCGCGCGGGGCGGATGGATGGACGGACGGCCGCAAGCCCGGCTCGGACGGGCGCAGCGGGGCTAACGCGTCGCCAGCCACCACACGCCGGTCGTGGGTGATTGCCAGAAGCACCAGCAACAGGACGGCGACGACCAAGGCGGGACGGCGGGCCCTCGCCATGTACAGAGCGAGGGCCGCCCCACCGAGCACGGTGAGCTCCAGCAGCAGCCGCACCGGCCCGGGCGTCTCCACCACAGTCCGCCCGGAAGCCTGCGCCCCGGCCGTGGCAAAGACGCCCCAGAGCGTGGCGACGGCGACGGGGAGCCCCACCGTCACGGGCACGCGCAACGGCCCACAGGCCGTACGAGATCAGCGCGACGACCTCGAGCAGAAAGGCCAGCGCGGCGCTGTAGGCGGGGAAGGTCAGCTCGTTCTCCACGTTGTCACCACCCTACGGGGACGTAATGAAGTAA
>NZ_CDWRCM010000029.1:27026-28303 GCF_977927585.1 Frankia sp. CcWB2
ATTTCATTTCGACTCCTACACATAGGAGTCGACGCGGCGCGCACGCCCGGGGAGGCCACCCGCCGACGGATACCGCGTATCCACGAGGCAGGATAGGAATAGCGGCTTGTGAAACGCTAAACAAGCGTTCCGCGGTACGTCGGACCGAGTGGTCCGTGGCGGTCATGGTGTGGCCGCACGCAAGGACTTCTTTAGCCCGGATCGCCATCCTGGGAGTTCCTTCATCTGCCAGGTCAGGAGAATATCGTGCGTTGGGAAAACCTGTATGTCGCCGGACTCGGTGCGTACCTGCCGGAGCAGGTGCAGACCGCCGAGGAAGCAGTCGCCGCCGGCATCTACAACGCTGAGGAAAGCATTGCCAACGGTATTCGGGCGGTACGGGTCGCCGGCGAGGGCGAGTCCCCCGCCGAGATGGCCGCCGCGGCGGGCCGGCAGGCGGTGGAGCGGTCCGGGCACGGCCATGAGGACTTCGGCCTGGTGCTGCACGCCTGTGTCGGCCACCAGGGGCAGGAGATGTGGACCCCGGTCAACTACGTGCAGAACGAGACGGTCGGCGGGAGCGGCACGGCGATCGAGATCCGGCAGGGGTCCAACGGGGGTCTGGCCGCACTCGAACTGGCCGCGTCCCACCTGGCGGCCAGGCCGACCCAGACGGCAGCCCTGGTCACCACGGGCGACGTCTTCCAGCTTCCCTACTTCGACCGGTGGGGCAGCGACAGCCAGCAGGTCTACGGTGACGGCGCAGGCGCGCTCGTGCTGTCCTCGCGCGGCGGCTTCGCCCGGCTGTGGTCGACGGCCAGCTACTCGGACTCCAGCCTGGAGCCGATCTACCGCGGGGTGCACGGCTGGACCCCGGCGCCCTTCCACGACCAGCGGCCGGTCGACCTGCGCAGCCGCAAGAGCGACTATCTCCTGCGCAACGAGGACGCCTATGACACGGTGATCCAGCGGATGACCAAGAACGTCGGCATCGTGCTCCAGGAGGCGCTGGACGACGCGGACACCAACCTCGCGGCCACCAGCTTCTTCGTCCACGCCAACATCGCCGAGACGATCGCCCAGTTCTCCTTCTACATGTTGCTCGGCGTGGATCGCTCGACCACGACCTACGACTGGGGCCAGGACTTCGGCCACATGGGCGCGGGTGACCAGCTCATCGGCCTCAACCACCTGGTGGAAAGCGGACGCCCCAAGCCCGGCGACCTGGTCGTCACCCTCGGCGTGGGAACCGGATTCATGTGGACGGTCACGGTGCTGGAGTTCCTCGACATCCCGGC
>NZ_CDWRCM010000030.1:0-11449 GCF_977927585.1 Frankia sp. CcWB2
CTGGGACACCTCCGCCGTGGCCGCCCTGGAGGCAGTCGCGGCGAAGTACCGCAGCCGTGGTGTCGACGTCGAGATGGCCGGGTTGAACGAGGCCAGCTCCGACCTGCACCGGCGCACTGCCGGACAGTTCGCCACCCATCACTGACCCGGCATCCCGGGAAGTCCCCAGCCGGGTCTCGGAGCCTGCCGGAGGGAGCCTGCCGGAGCACCGGCGTAGCGCCCGACAGGGCGCCGCGGGACGCGCTGGTGTAGGGCGCACACCATCGTACGTCGAGGCCAGGAGCTTCCGGAAACTCAACCCTCACGTTACGGTACAGTTCGTCCTCGTCGGCGTTTGCCCGAAGCGGTGCGACAAGAGGTCCTGGGCCTGACGGAACAGCAACAGGCACGGGCGGGGAGCACGGCACCGCCGGGCTCGGAGGAGTCACTTCCATCTGCGGAGTCGGGGGTCAGGCGTGGGGCGTCGCCGTGAACAGTCCGGCGGTACGTCCCGCCGGTGGAGACTCGGGCTGCTCGGCGCCGGTGCGGCCACCATGGTGGTGGTACTCGTCCTCCTCGTCGTGGTGGGCGGCTCGGAGGAACAGCCTGAGCCGCCTATGGAGACGCCGCAGACACCGGCCGCCCCTGCGATTGGTAGTGGCCTGGCCTGGCCGTCCGGTACGAACGCGAACCCCCCACAGGACATCCGCGCCTGGGAGACATGGCTCGGCCGCCCGACGGACGTGGCCGTCGTGTTCACCGCCTGGAGGAGCTGGCAGACGATCACCCGCGACGACTGGCCGATGAGCAGCTTCCGGCCGAACGCCTACCAGGGGATGCTGTCGGTGGCCCAGCCACTGTTTCCCGAGGACGGCAATGAGGCCGGCGTGCGCGCGGGGCGAGTACGACCAGCAGTGGGCGGCATTCGGCCAGACGCTGGTGCGCAATGACAGGCCGGACGCGATCGTCCGCCCTGGCTGGGAGCTCAACGGCACCTGGTTCTGGTGGGCCCCACGGGACACCGAGGTATGGAAGCAGTGCTTCCGGCAGGTAGTGACGGCGATCAGAAGCACGGCGCCGCACGTGCAGATCGACTGGAACATGACCGGACACCGGAACCGGATGCAGAACGGTGGCCGGGTATGGGACGCCTACCCCGGAGACGACGTTGTCGACATCGTGAGCATCGACGCGTACGACTCGTATCCGGCGTCCACAAGCCAGGAGACCTTTGACGACAACTGCAACAGTGACTCGGGAGCGTGTACCGTCAGCAGGTTCGCCCGGCAGCACAGCAAGCAGTTCGCGGTACCAGAATGGGGGATGGACCATAGGAAAGGCGGCGGCGGAGACAACCCGTACTACATCGAGAAGATGTACGAACTGTTCGCGTCCAACCAGGATATCCTTGCCTACGAGGCGTACTATAGTGTCGGCGCCCAGGAGGCAGAGAACGTGCAGTCGGCCCTCACGCCCGACCTCAACCCAAACGCCGCGCAGCGGTATCTCGAATTGTTCGGCAAACCCGCGACCGTGCCGTCCTCGATGGCCACAGGGTGCCCTTCCTCTCTTGACCAGCGGAACCTCAAACGCGAGTTTGCCGCCGGGGACCCGTGGTTTCAGGCGCGGCTCGTCGGCGACCAGGAGGAGTTCTGGCGGCGGCTGGCCCCCGGCCGTGGCTGGACCTGATCGCCGAGGTGGCCGGCCGTGGGGTCGAGGTCCGCCGTGTCCGGATTGTGGCGGGGCCGGTGTCCCAACCAGCGCACCGCCGCATTCCTCATTGAGGAGTCCGTGCTGCGCAACGGCTTCGGCGGGCCGGCGGTCATGCGCGGCCAGTGTGTGCACCTGGCCGAGGTCACGACGTGGTCCGCAGTGTCCCTCGGCGTCATTCCCGCCTCTTGCGATCGTGGCCTGGCCAGCCCAGTCGAGGATTTTTGGATCTTCGACAATGATCAGGGGAACGTTGAACTGGTCTCGGGGTTCCTGACGGTTACCCAGCCGACCGAGATCGCCCTCTACGCGCAGGTGTTCGCTCGTTTGAGTGAGATCGCCGGCTACGGCGACCGGGTCGTCGTCACCGCGGGTGCGGAGCACGGCGTCCCCGAGCATGCGGACTACGACGCGGTCGCGGCCTCGACTGCCAGGTCGATTGTCTTGTCGGCCGCCGCATAGACCGTCCCATCGCTCATGACAGCCACCGTCTCCGCGAATGTGCGCAGGTCGTCTGCGATTCTCCCCGCAGCCTCGACCCCCTTCTCCATAGCGGTCTCCACCGCCTCGCCCGCCAGATAGCCGGCGGCCGCGCCCAACGCCGCCCCGGCGATCGCCGTCGTCGGCCCGGCCGGCGCGCCGACTACACCGCCGACTACACCGCCGACGGCCTTTCCTACCCCACCTCCGACGCCGGCCTTGAACGCTCCCATCGCACGCTTACGGCCATCCCTAACCACGGCAGGGCCTCTCCGCCAGCCCGGTGGTCCGAAGCTGGTCGATCGTGTCCTTCCGCGTGCTGGCCACGGCGTCGTCCAGTTCGGGAACACGGCGGTGCTTGAACTTCGCCGTCGCGCTGTTGAGGATCAGGCCCGCGTCCTTCCGTCCCGCACGGACCGTCGCCCCAGATGTCCTGTAGCCGAGATACCCGGCACCGACCAGTGCAGCGAGCCAGGCCGCGGGAACAACCGCAGCTCCCGCGCCTCCCCCCGCTGCGGCCGTTTCCGCAGCGATGCCGGCACCGGCAGGGACCGCCGCAGCGGCCTGAGCCGCGTTCCTCTTGAGCCACTCCCGAACAGCTGCCACATAACCGCCGGCAGCGATGAGATCGGCGATGATCTGGTCGCGGAGCTCATCACGTATAAGCTTCCACAGAAGGGAGTCCTCCAGCTCGACGACCTCACCTGCGGGGTCCTTGAGCTCCACGTTGACCGGCTCAGGGGACGTAATGAAGTAACAAATACGCGATCGAGAGCATCATTGCAGGTCACAGGCCTGTGGAGGGTTCGAAACGCGCAAGTTATTTCATTTCGACTCCTCAGTGCCAGCGGCTTCCGCCTCGGCGTTGAGGAACTCCTCGATCTCCTTGATCGTCGCCTTCACAAACTCGACCAGGTGCCGGTCAACCGCTGCCAGCCCTGCTGCCAGCTCGGCGAGCACCCTGTTCACAGGCCTCTCGCCATCCGCGTTGACGTCCGGGTTAGTGGTCGTGGCCAACCGGGAAACAAGTGCCTTGATGGTATCCAGGTTCACCCCGAAGTCGCCCAGAGAAGCCGCCGCGATCCGCCGATCGAACTGCGCATCGAAGATCTCGGTCTCCCCGTGCGCCATCGCCTGCAACTCCAGGACGAGAGTCGTAAACCTGGCCGTCGCGGCGTCCTCGACGCTCGGTCGGAGCTCATCCACAACGAGTCTCCTGTCTTCTGAGCAAGAACGATCCGTAGTAGATCGCTTTCCCATGGTCGGGTAATCCGATGTGGGTGTCAATAGGGCGAGATTTGATCCAGTTCTGTGCGTACGTGCTACTCTGGACAGGTGAGTGTGCTGGGCGCCGCCATCAAGGAAGCACGGGAGGCCCGCGGCCTGAGCCGAGCCGAGTTGGCCAGACAGGCGGGCATCACCCCTCTCTACATGGACAAGATCGAGCAGGGTGCTCGTCGTCCGTCCCCGCCCAAGCTGGCCGCTCTCGCCAAGGTCCTGCAGGTCAGCACGGCCGAGCTGATGACCCGCGCGGCGCTGCTCGACGCCAGCACCGCCCCCACCAGCGACGAACTCATCAGACGTCTACTCAGGGCGGCAGCCACCGGGGCGGGCGCGCAGGCCGCGCTGAAACTTGTCGGAGCTGTAACTCCGATGGCTTCGATCATGGCCGTCGGGATCCCGCGGCGCTCGATCCCGGCTGCGGCCCAGGCGACCGGAACACTGTTCCCAGGCAGCGTCGTGGCAGTCGCCGCCGGCAGCCTGGTCGCGGGATACGTCCAGCACCGGCAGCGGCGCGCCACCACGCAGAACTCCGATGCCCGGGTACCCGCCCCTCAGCCTGAGCTAGCCAACCCACGCCAGGAGTTGCTGGAGCACATTGCCACGCTCACCGACGAGGAGATCGAGGCGATCCTCCTCCTCGCCCGCGAGGCAGTCACCAGCGACGACACCTGAAGCGCCTCATCCCTCCGTGCCACCGGGCGGCGGGGCCGCGCGGGGTCTGCTGCCGCCAGCGGGCGAGGAAGGCGAATGAGCAAAATCTCAGCAATCAACCTTGATCAGGTCGCCGATCTGGCGGAAGTGATTGCCGGCACCTCCGCGAAGCCTCCGCGCTCCGTACAGTAGCCGACCAGTTACCTCGCTGCGTGGATGCTGTACGTGCCCCCGGCAGGATTCGAACCTGCGCACCCGCCTCCGGAGGGCGGTGCTCTATCCCCTGAGCTACGGGGGCCCCGGGTCAACACGGCCTACGTTACCAGGACGGAACGCCGGATCGGGAATCCGGGTCGCCGTAAGCTTCCGGTGTGTACCCTGCCACCCCCCGAGTCCTCGTCGTCGACGACGACGCGGTGATACGTCAGCTCGTGGTCGTCAACCTTGAGTTGGAGGGCTTTGAGGTCCATACCGCCGTAGACGGCGTGGACTGCCTGGAGATGGTGCGCGAGGTCGCCCCACAGGTGATCACGTTGGACATCATGATGCCGAGGATGAACGGCTGGGACGTGGCCGCCCGGCTGCGGGAGGAACCGGACACCGCCGCCATCAAGATGATTATGCTGACCGCCCGGGCCCAGGAGGCCGACGTCAAGCGTGGGGTGCGGGTCGGGGTGGATTACTACCTGACCAAGCCGTTCGACCCGGACGAACTCATCGGCGTGGTCCAGCGGCTGGCTGCCGGCCAGCCGGTCTGACCCGGCGCCGATAACATCGCCGTCATGACCCCCGCCGATCTCGCTGACGCCATCGTGACGGCCATCGGCCGCGCGGTCGCGGACGGCGACTTGGACGTGACTGTGCCGACCGCCGTCACGGTGGAGCGGCCGAAGACGCCCGAGCACGGGGACTACGCATCCCCGGTCGCGCTCCAGCTTGCCAGGGCCGCCCGTCGTCCGCCGCGCGCCGTCGCGGAGACGTTGGCCCGGCGGCTCGCCACCGACAGCGAGCTCGCCGCCGTGGACGTCGCCGGCCCGGGGTTCCTCAACTTCCGGCTGGCCGACGCCGCCCTCGGGGAGATCGCCCGCACGGTGGTGTCGGCTGGTGACCGGTACGGCCGGGCGGTCAGGCCACGAGGTGTCCGGGTCAACCTGGAGTTCGTCAGCGCGAGCCCGACCGGCCCGGTGACGCTGGCCTCGGCGCGCTGGGCGGCCGTCGGAGACGCCCTGGGGCGCATCCTGCCCGCGGCCGGGTTCGAGGTGGGCACGGAGTACTACTACGACCGCCGGGCGTCCGAGCAGGCCCTGCACGACCTGGCCGACGCGGTCGGGGCCGACGCGGCGCGGTACTGGCTGGTCCGCTCTTCGCCGGATTCGGCGCTCGAGCTGGATCCGGACCTGATGGCCCGCCAGACCAGTGACAACCCGGTCTTCTACGTGCAGTATGCCCACGCGCGGATCAGCTCGCTGCTGCGCAACGCCGAGTCCCTGGGCCTCACGGCCGCGACCGAGCCGGTCGACGTCGCCCTGCTGACCCAGCCGCGGGAGGGTGAGCTGCTGCGCGCGCTCGGCGAGTTCCCCCGAGTGATCGAGTCCGCCGCGAGGCTGCGCGGCCCCCATCGGCTCGCCCGCTATCTCGAGGAACTTGCCGGGGTCTACTACCGGTTCTACGACTCCTGCCGGGTGCTTCCGCAGGGCGACGCCGAGCCCGGTCCGGCCACCGGTGCGCGGCTGCTCCTCGTGGCGGCAACCCGGGTGGTGCTCGCGAACGGCCTGGGACTGCTCGGGGTCAGCGCCCCCGAGCGGATGTGACGAGCGGTCGGTCCGACCGTCCGGGCGTCCGGGCGGGTTCGGAAACGAGCCGGTCGGAAAGCGTGAAACAGGCGGCATGAGGCAGGCCAGGCGGCCTGAGGCAGGCAGAGGCGAGATGAGCGAGATCGACAGCCCAGCGGTGGTGCCGTTGGAGGAGAATCTGTGGCCGGCCACGGCCCGGCTGGACGCCGACGGCGTGCTGCGGATCGGTGGGATCCGGGTCGACGAGCTGGCTGCCGAGTTCGGCACGCCGGCCTTCGTTCTCGACGAGGCCGACTTCCGGGCCCGGTGCGTGGCTTGGCGGCGGGCGTTCGCCGACTGTGATGTCTATTATGCAGGCAAGGCCTTTTTGTGCCGCACAGTCGCTCGCTGGGTGGATGAGGGGGGCCTGAATCTCGACGTCTGTACGGGCGGGGAGCTCGCAGTGGCCCGCTCGGTCGGCTTCCCGGCGGATCGACTGCTCTTCCACGGCAACAACAAGTCCGTCGCGGAACTGCGGGCGGCCGTCGGCTATGGCGTCGGGCGGATTGTCGTCGACTCCTTCACCGAGATCACCCGCCTGGCAGCCGTCGCCGCCGAGGCGGGCGGGCGCCAGCGTGTGCTGATCCGCGTCACCCCGGGCGTGGAGGCGCACACACATCACTACGTCTCCACTGGGCAGGAGGACCAGAAGTTCGGGTTCTCGCTGGCCGGCGGGTCGGCGGCCGAGGCGGTGGAACGCGTGCTCGCGGCCGCTGGCTCCCTCGAACTCGTCGGCCTGCACGCGCACATCGGCTCGCAGATCTTCGACACGGCCGGGTTCGGCCTGGCGGCGCACCGCCTGGTGGGCCTGCTCGCGCGCATCCGCGACACCCACGGCCTCGAACTGCCCGAGCTCAACCTCGGCGGTGGCCTCGGCATCGCCTACACCGGAGAGGACGCCCCGCTGGAGGTCACCGACGTCGCCGAGCGGCTGACCGCCGTGGTCGGCAAGGAGTGCGCCGCCGCGGGCCTGACCGTCCCGCGCCTCGCGGTGGAACCGGGACGGGCCATCGTCGGATCGACGACGGTGACCCTCTACGAGGTCGGCACCGTCAAGGAGCTGCCCGGGCTGCGCACCTTCGTCAGCGTGGACGGCGGCATGAGCGACAACATCCGCACGGCGCTCTACGACGCCCGCTACACCGCCCGGCTGGTCTCCCGGACCGGCTTGGCCACGACGCACGTCGTCACGATCGTCGGCCGGCACTGCGAGTCCGGGGACGTCGTCGCCCACGACGTGCCGCTGCCCAACGACGTCCGGCCCGGTGACCTGCTGGCCATTCCCGCCAGCGGCGCCTACCACCGGTCGATGGCCAGCAACTACAACCATGTGGCGCGTCCACCGGTGATCGCCGTGCGTGACGGCGCGGCCCGGATCATCGTCCGGCGGGAGACTGAGGACGACCTGCTGCGCCTGGACGCCGGTCCGGGCCTGACTGTCGAGCCGGGCGCCGGCCCGGCCTCCCCGGAGGTGGCGCGGTGAGGATTGCGTTGCTCGGCTGTGGGGTTGTCGGCAGCGAGATCGTCCGGCTGTTGCAGGCCAACGCCGCCGATCTCGCCGCCCGGGTCGGGGCTCCCTTGGAACTCGCCGGGATCGCGGTGCGCAGGCCGGGCCGCACCCGCGCTCTCGACGTGGATCCGGCGCTGTTCACCGGGGATGCGGCGGGCCTCGTCGCCCGGGACGACGTCGACATCGTGATGGAGCTCGTCGGCGGCATCGAGCCGGCCCGCTCCTGGCTGCTGTCCGCCTTGCGGGGGGGTAAGTCGGTGGTCACCGCGAACAAGGCCCTGTTGGCCTCGGACGGCGCGACGCTGCACGACGCGGCCGCCGCGGCCGGCACCGATCTCTACTACGAGGCCGCCGTGGCCGGGGCCATCCCGCTGATCCGCCCGCTGCGCGAGAGCCTGGCTGGGGATCGCGTGCACCGGGTGCTCGGCATCGTCAACGGGACGACCAACTTCGTGCTGACCCGGATGGACGAGACCGGCGCGTCGTTCACCGAGGCGCTCGCCGAGGCCGGTGCGCTCGGATATGCTGAGGCCGATCCCTCCGCCGACATCGATGGGTTTGACGCGGCCGCGAAGGCGGCCATCATGGCCCAGTTGGCCTTCCACTCCCGGGTAACGATCGACGACGTCTACCGGGTCGGCATCGGTGAGGTCACCACCGCCGACATCGCCAGCGCCCGGGAGCTCGGTTGCACCGTGAAGGCGCTCGCGGTGGCGGAACGCTCGGCCGAGACCGAGGGGATCAGCGTGCGGGTCCACCCGGCGATGATCCCGCGCACCCACCCGCTGGCCGGGGTGCGGGAGGCCTTCAACGCGGTGTTCGTCGAGTCCGAGGCGGCGGGCCAGCTGATGTTCTACGGCCAGGGTGCCGGCGGAGCGCCGACCGCCTCGGCGGTGCTCGGGGATGTGGTCGCGGTCGCGCGCAACCGTATCGCCGGCCGTCGCGGCCCTGGTGAATCGTCCTACGCCGCGCTGCCTGTGCTGCCGATGGGCCGTACCGTGACGAGGTATCACGTGAATCTCGACGTCACCGACAAGACCGGCGTACTCGCGACGGTCGCTGGGGCGTTCGCGCGTCACGATGTGTCCATCAGGAGCGTTCGTCAGGACGGCCGCGGCGACGACGCGAGCCTCGTCCTGGTGACGCATGCCGCCCCGGACGCGGCACTGTCCGCCACCGTCGAGGAGCTCCGCGGTCTCGCAGGTGTCCGGGCGGTGTCCGGCGTGATACGGGTTGAGGGAGGTGAGCCGTGACCACGACGTCATCCACACCGCTCGCGGACGAGCCGGCGGTGCCGGTGCTGTCCGCGGCGCCCGAGCGGCCGCACCGGCCGTGGCGGGGAATCATCGAGGAGTACCGGGACCGTCTGCCGATCGCGCACGACACACCCGTCATCACGTTGCGTGAGGGCGGGACGCCCCTGCTGCCCGCGGCACATCTCTCCGACCTCACCGAATGTGAGGTTCATCTCAAAATCGAAGGGGCGAATCCGACCGGGTCCTTCAAGGACCGCGGGATGACGGTGGCCATCAGCCGGGCTGTCGGCGCCGGTTCCCAGGCCGTCATCTGCGCGTCCACCGGCAACACCTCGGCGTCGGCCGCCGCCTACGCGGCCCGCGCCGGCATCACCTGCGCGGTGCTGGTGCCCAGCGGGAAGATTGCCCTGGGCAAGCTCGCCCAGGCGCTTGTCCACGGGGCTCGGCTGCTGCAGCTCGACGGCTCCTTCGACGACTGCCTGCGGGTGGCGCGCGAACTTGCCGACACCTCGCCGGTCACCCTGGTCAACTCGGTGAACCCCTTCCGTCTCGAGGGGCAGAAGACGGCGTCCTTCGAGATCGTGGAGGCGCTCGGCCGGGCCCCGGACGTCCACTGCCTGCCGGTCGGTAACGCCGGCAACATCACCGCTTACTGGCGGGGCTACCTCGAGGAGAACAACCGGATCGCCAGCGGCCGCCCGCGGATGTGCGGTTTCCAGGCAGCGGGTGCCGCGCCCATCGTGCGGGGCGAGGTGGTGACCTCGCCACAGACGATCGCCACGGCGATCCGCATCGGCAACCCGGCCTCGTGGGGTCTCGCCGTCGAGGCGCGGGAGGCCTCCGGTGGTCTGATCGACGCCGTGAACGACCGGGAGATCCTCGCCGCCTACCGCCTGCTGGCCCGCAGGGAGGGTGTCTTCGTGGAGCCTTCCAGCGCCGCGAGCGTCGCAGGCTTGCTGAAGGCGCGGGCGGCCGGCCGGATCGAACCCGGCGAGCAGGTCGTGTGCACCGTCACGGGCAACGGCCTCAAGGACCCTGACTGGGCGATCAGCGGCGCGGCCCGGCCGGAAACGATCCGCCCGACCGTCGCGGGCGCCGCCGAGGCGCTGGGGCTGCGGCGCTCGTGACCACTCGGTTCTCCCCGTGTCCAGGCGGGACGGCAGCCTTCGCCGAGCGGGCCGGTCGGTCCGGGCCGGTCACCGCCGCCGACGGCGTGTCGCGGCGGGTCCGGGTCCGGGTGCCGGCGACCAGCGCGAATCTCGGCCCTGGCTTCGACGCGTTCGGCTTGGCATTAGGCCTGTATGACGAAGTCGATGTCGAGACGACCCGATCCGGCCTCACCGTCGACGTCGTCGGCACGGACGTCGTCGCCCGGGACGAGACGCACCTCGTGGTCCGGGCGATCCGGGCGACCTTCGACACCCTCGGCCGGGCGCAGCCCGGTCTCGCGTTGCACTGCGTCAACCGGATCCCGCACGGCCGCGGGCTGGGATCCTCGGCCGCGGCGATCGTCGCCGGGGTCGTCGCCGCCGCCGCGCTCGCGCAGCCGGACCTCGGGCCCGCCTTCGAGACCGATGCCGTTTTCGACGCCGATGCCGTTTTCGACGCCGGCGCGGACTCCGTGTCCGATGACGCGCCCGAGCCGGGCCCGGTGCCCGGCGCGGCGTCCGGAGCCGGCTTCTTCGGGCCTGCGGGCATGCTGCGGCTCGCCAGCGCCATCGAGGGGCACCCGGACAACGTCGCCGCGGCGCTGAGCGGGGGCTTCACCGTTGCGTGGCCGGACGGCGACGGTGCCCGGTCCCTGCGCGTCGATCCCTTCGCCGAGCTGAGACCCGTGATCTTCATCCCCGCGATACGACAGTCGACCGAGCAGTCGCGCGGGGCGCTGCCGAGCAGCGTTCCATTCGCCAACGCCGCCCGCAACCTCGGTCGGGCCGCGCTGCTGGCGTTGACGATGTCGGCAGCCGAGCCGGCAGCCGGGCAGCCGTCCCGACGTGCCGAGGCACTCCTGCGTGCCACCGAGGATCTGGTGCATCAGCCCTACCGGTTCCCCGGCGTCCCGGCGTCGGCAGACCTCGTCGGTCGGCTGCGCGGCAGGGGGATCGCGGCGGCCCTGTCCGGTTCGGGGCCATCCGTCATCGCCCTCGCCGTCGGCGGTGAACAGGCCGCGGCGGCGGTGGATGTGGCGGGTGCCGGGTTCTCCGTCGCCCCGCTGCCGGTGGATAGACGCGGTGCACGCGTCATCCGATGTCGATCCGCGGCGCCATGACCCGGTTGCCTGCGGTGGGATCCGCTGCGACGGCTGGCGCTGCGAGCTCCCGATTCGCGGTTGTGTGTCACATCGGGAAGTCCTGACGTCTCAAGGTTGTTGCCGAGGTGTCTGCCGCTGGATAGTCTGGTGACTGCACCCGCTGCCACCGCGGCGCGTGCTCGCTCCCGCCGTGCCGCTCTGGTCTCGCCAGATGGAACATGGTTCGGGGCTCCGGTGTATAAGCTTCGTCGTCGTTGCCTTGGCTCCACACCGGCACTCCCCAGGCGGGATCGGCGAGTTCGCTCGCGGCAGTCGGCCGCTGGCGCCGTACACGGGCGCGATGCTCGCCCATCCGGTGCTGTATACCCCTTCATCCGGCATGTGTGCAGGCGAAGAAGGTCCACAAGCAACGCCCGGCTCACCAGGAGCCAGTTCCTTCAGGGAAGGAAAACCTTGAGCGACACCACCAACGTGCTGCCGCAGAGCGCACGTGAGT
>NZ_CDWRCM010000030.1:11789-13895 GCF_977927585.1 Frankia sp. CcWB2
ATCGCCCCGGGAGAGCGACTTGGCGGCGGGCATCTCGTCCGCAGACGCCATCTCGGCTGAGCCCACCGGGAACGCTGAGCCCACCGGGAACGGTGACTCGCGCGCAGGCCGTACCACCCGGACCGCTCTCCCCGCACCTTCTCCGGCCGGAGAAGGTGCGGCCGTGACCCGACGCCGCCGGCAGGGCACCGGTCTGTCCGCGATGCTGCTCCCCGAACTGCAGGCCAAGGCCTCGTCCCTGGGGATCCAGGGCGTGGGCCGGTTGCGCAAAGGCCAGCTCATCGCCGCGATCCAGAACCTGCAGAACAACGAGTCCGCGGCCGCGCCCGCCCCAGCGACTTCTTCGGCCCCCGCGGCCTCCTCGGCCTTTGCGCCGCTCCCGGCGGAATCGGGGCCGGCCTCGTCCGCCGGACCGGTCCCGGCCGCGAGCGAGACATCTCCCGCGCCGCGGGTGTCCCGGCAGGCTGCCGGCCCGGACGGCACCGCTACCCGCACCCGTTCCCGTCGTGGGGCCTCTCGGGCGGCGGCGAGCCCCGCCGTCGAGCAGCCGACCCTGCCCGAAACGGCGGCCGGGGACACGGTCGTGGAGACCCGGGCCGGATCGGCTACGGATGCCCGGGCCGGATCGGCCGCTTCCGCCCAGCCGACCGTGTCCGCCCAGCCGACCGGGGCGCCCGCGTCGGCTCCGCCGGCCGCCGCGTCCCACCGTCAGACCGATGCCGGTCCCCGGAGCCGGGAGGACCGTCGGGATCGTTCCGCCGACAACGGCCGGGTGAGCGCGAGCGACCGTCAGGGCGGTGAGGCCGGTGGCGAGCGTGCCACGGCGGACCGCCAAGGCGCGGACCGCCGCTCCGGTACGGACCGTCAGGCCGCTGATCGTCCCAGCCGCGTGGACCGCACCCAGCAGGGTGACCGGTCCGGGGCAGAGCGTTCCGGCGGCGACCGGCCCGGGCAGGGGGGGCAAGGGGGACAAGGCGAGGACGACTTCGCCGTTCGTGGCCGGCGGGGCCGCTTCCGGGAACGCGGTCGTAACCGCGGTCGCGGTGGGCAGGCCGGCCCGAGCGAGAACGAGCCGGTCCTGCGCGAGGACGACGTCCTGGTCCCCGTCGCCGGCATTCTCGACGTTCTGGACAACTACGCCTTCGTGCGGACCAGCGGGTACCTGACCGGCCCGACCGACGTCTACGTCAGCCTCGCCCAGGTGCGTCGCAATGGGCTGCGCCGCGGTGACGCCATCACCGGTGTCGTCCGCGCCCCGCAGGAGGGCGAGCAGCGCCGGGACAAGTACAACGCGCTGGTCCGGCTCGACACCATCAACGGGATGGAGCCCGAGGAAGCGCGCGGCCGGCCGGAGTTCACCAAGCTGACTCCGCTCTACCCCCAGGAGCGGCTGCGCCTGGAGACCGAGCCCCACATGCTGACCACGCGGGTCATCGACCTCGTGATGCCGATCGGCAAGGGGCAGCGGGCCCTGATAGTCAGCCCGCCCAAGGCGGGTAAGACGATGGTGCTGCAGTCCATCGCGAACGCGATCACGACGAACAACCCGGAAGTCCACCTCATGGTCGTGCTCATCGATGAGCGGCCGGAGGAGGTCACCGACATGCAGCGGTCGGTCAAGGGCGAGGTCATCGCGTCCACCTTCGACCGTCCACCGGCCGATCACACCAATGTTGCCGAGCTGTCCATCGAGCGGGCCAAGCGCCTGGTCGAGCTGGGCCACGACGTCGTCGTGCTGCTCGACTCGATCACCCGATTGGGCCGTGCCTACAACCTGGCTGCCCCGGCCTCCGGTCGTATCCTGTCCGGTGGTGTCGACTCGACGGCGCTCTACCCGCCGAAGCGGTTCCTCGGCGCGGCCCGCAACATCGAGAACGGCGGGTCTCTGACGATCATTGCGACGGCGCTGGTGGAGACCGGTTCGACGATGGACACTGTGATCTTCGAGGAGTTCAAGGGAACCGGCAACGCCGAGCTCAAACTCGATCGCAAGATCGCCGATAAGCGGATCTTCCCCGCGGTGGATGTTGACGCCTCCGGTACCCGCAAGGAGGAGATCCTGCTTGCCCCGGACGAGCTCGCGATCATGCACAAGCTGCGTCGCGT
>NZ_CDWRCM010000030.1:14001-18673 GCF_977927585.1 Frankia sp. CcWB2
CCACACCAGGGAGACCCAGCAGGCCCTCGAGCTCCTGCTCGACCGGCTCAAGCAGACCAGGACGAACTACGAGTTCCTGATGCAGATCGCCAAGACCGCACCGCCTCAGGATTAGCCTTCCCCCACACGGCGCCTTCGGCGCAGTGTGGGGACCCCTGGCGTTGGGTGCCGTTCGGGGTTTCCGCGCGATCGCCTTCGGCGATCTTGCTGTGGGGGGTTGTTGGGGGGAGCCGTTGGCGTCTTCGGCGCAGTGTGGGGACCCCTGGCATCGGCTGGCGGTCGGTGCACCCGGCCTCTGGCAGACTGGCAGCAGACCGGCTCCGGTTCACGTCGTCCACGCGAGACGACGACCCGGCGGCCACTTCGAAAGAGGGATCATGAGGTCTGACGTCCACCCGACCTACCACGAGACGACGGTCACCTGTACCTGCGGGAACACCTTCACCACCCGCAGCACCAAGGAGAACGGCGTCGTCAACGCCGAGGTCTGCTCGCAGTGCCACCCGTTCTACACCGGCAAGCAGAAGATCCTCGACGTCGGCGGCCGGGTCGAGAAGTTCGAGCGCCGGTTCGGTCGGCGGCGCCCCGGCGAGAAGGTCGGCGGCGCGAAGTAGCTTGGCCGCGGCGCCCGTTCGGACTCCGGACGGGCGCCGTTTGCGTCTGGGACGGGTGGTACCCGTCCCACCGACCCTCTCCCGGAACCGTGACGTGTTCCAGGACCATGACGTGCGAAGGAACCACGATGACGTCCCCGCTCGACGGCCTGATCGCCGAGCACGCCGAGATCGAGGGGCAGCTCGCCGACCCGGCGGTGCACAACGACCCCGCGAAGGCGCGCGCCCTGAGCCGTCGCTACGCGCAGCTCGCCCCGGTCGTGGATCTTGCGCGCGAGCTCGACCGGGTGGAGGGGGACCTCGCTGCCGCCCGCGAGCTCGCGGCGCTGGACCCGTCGTTCCGGGACGAGGTCCATGATCTCGGCGGGGAGCTGGCCCGGCTCAACGACCGACTGCGGGCCTACCTCGTCCCGATTGACCCGGACGACGCCCGGGACGCCATCCTCGAGGTCAAGGCCGGCGCCGGTGGCGAAGAATCGGCGCTGTTCGCCGGAGACCTGCTCCGGATGTACCTGCGCTATGCCGAACGGCGCGGCTGGAAGACCGAGATCCTCGACGCCAACCCCTCCGACCTCGGCGGTTATCGTGATGTCAGCGTGGCGGTGAAGGCCCGGGGACCCGCGGGCCCCGGGGACGGCGTCTACGGCCGGCTGCGCTTCGAGGGCGGGGTGCACCGCGTCCAGCGGGTGCCCGTCACCGAGTCCGCCGGACGTATCCACACTTCGGCGGCCGGGGTCCTGGTGCTTCCGGAGGCCGAGGAGGTTGATGTCGAGATCGACCCGAACGACCTGCGCATCGACGTGTTCCGCTCGTCCGGCCCCGGTGGGCAGAGCGTCAACACCACGGACTCCGCGGTCCGGATCACCCATATCCCGACCGGTGTGGTCGTCTCCTGCCAGAACGAGAAGAGCCAGCTACAGAACAAGGAGTCCGCGCTGCGGATCCTGCGGGCCCGCCTGCTCGGGGCGGCCCGGGAGAAGGCCGAGTCGGAGGCGTCGCTGGCGCGTGCCAGCCAGGTCCGCACGGTGGACCGGTCGGAGCGGGTCCGGACCTACAACTTCGCCGAGAACCGGATCAGCGACCATCGGGTCGGCTACAAGGCACACAACCTCGACCAGGTGCTCGACGGGGAGCTCGACGAGGTCCTCGACGCGCTGGCCGCCGCGGACCTCGACGCGCGGCTGGCGGCTCAGGCGTCATGACCGGCCCGTCGGCCGTGCAGGGGCGCTCTCGGGGCACGGAGCAGCCGGGCCGGGGCGCGTCCCCACATTCGGGCTCCGCGGATCCCCTGAGCCCGGTGCGCCACGCGGCCGACCTGACACCGCTGGGCGCGTGGTTGGCGGTGGCGACCGACCGGTTGCGTGCGGCCGGGGTGGCGAGCCCCCGTGCCGACGCCGAGCAGCTCGCCGCCTTCGTGCTCGCGGTGCCCCGCGGCCGGCTGGCACTGCTCGACGACGTCACGGCGGCAGCGGCGCGGCGGCTGGACGAGCTCGTGGCCAGGCGTGCGCAACGGGTGCCGCTGCAGCACCTGACCGGTGTCGCCGGCTTCCGCCACCTCGAGCTCACCGTCGGCCCCGGGGTCTTCATCCCGAGGCCTGAGACGGAGTCTGTCGTCGAATGGGCGCTCACCGGGCCCGCCGGGCTCACCGGGGCCCGGCAGCCGGGACCGTTGTGCGTCGATCTGTGCGCGGGCTCGGGGGCGATCGCGCTGTCCCTGGCGGCGGAGCTGCCCGGCGCGAGGGTGCACGCCGTGGAGGTCGACCCGGCGGCGGTGGTCTGGCTGCGACGCAACATTGCCGACACCGGTCTTCCCGTGACGGCGCACGCAGCCGACATCGCCGCGGCGCTGCCCGAGCCGCTCACCCGACTCGCCGGGACGGTCGACCTGATCATCAGCAATCCGCCGTACCTCCCCGACTCCGACCGCCACACGGTGGAGCCCGAGGTGGGCGAGCATGATCCGGCCCGCGCCCTGTGGGGAGGGCCCGACGGGCTCGACGTGGTGCGCACGGTTGTCGGGGTGGCGGCGCGGCTCCTGCGGCCAGGCGGTCTACTCGTCATCGAACACGCCGACGGCCACGGGGTGTCGGCGCCCGAGCTGCTTCGCGCCGATGGCCGCTGGTCGCACGTGGCGGATCATCGGGACTTGGCCGGCCGGGACCGGTTCGTCACCGGCCAGCGCGGGGCGTCCCGCGAGCCCCGATCCTGAGGACGAACCCTGATCCTTGAGAAGAGGACCGGCAATGGAACGTTTCGACTGCTCCGACGAACGGGAGCGGGCCCGCGGTCTCGACGCGGCGGTCAGCACCGTCGCCCGGGGTGGGCTGGTTGTGCTCCCCACCGACACGCTCTACGGGCTGGGCGCCGATGCCTTCGACCGGGACGCGGTGGCCTCGCTGCTGGCGGCAAAGGGGCGTGGCCGGAACATGCCGGTCCCGGTCCTGGTCGGCTCCTGGCGCACCCTCGACGGGCTGATCGAGCGGATGACTCCCCAGCTCCGGGAGCTGATCACCGCATTCTGGCCGGGCGGGCTGACGCTGGTAGTCCGGCACACCCCGTCGCTGCGCTGGGATCTCGGGGAGGGCCGGGGCACGGTGGCGGTGCGCATGCCGCTGCACCCGGTGGCGATCGAGCTGCTGGGTCGGACCGGGCCGATGGCCGTCTCCAGCGCGAACATCAGCGGCCAGCCTCCGGCGACGACGATCGACGAGGCGCTGCACCAGCTCGGCGGTGCCGCGGGTGTCTATCTCGACGGGGGACCGTGCCCGGCCGCCGTCCCCTCGACCATCGTCGACTGCACCGAGGAGGTGCCCGTTGTACTGCGCAGCGGTGCGATTGATCTCACCGCGCTGCGTGCAGTGTTGCCGCTGGTCCGGGAGCCCGTGAACCGGTGAGCCCGTGAACTGGAGCCGGGCCCGGGGTCCGGACGGGCCGGCGTGGGGTGGGCCTGACGCCGCTGATCGTCCCGGCGGGAGAGTCCCGTACGATCCTGAACCGGGTCGCGGGGGCGATGGTCACAGCGGGTGGCTTCGGGTAGATCCGGGTGGATGGTGTTCCCGGGCCAGAGGAGCATGGGGTGACCGGGCTGCCCGCGCGGCGGCACCGGTCATCGGTTGCCGGTTGTGGCACGGTTGCCGTTCCAGTGCGGTCGCCGTTCTAGCGCAGGAGGTTAGGAACGTCATGAGCACCCCGTTCTGGGGCCCGGACTTCGACCAGCTGAGCGCGACGGATCCGGAGATCGCGGAGGTGGTCCTCGATGAGCTGGACCGGCTGCGCGGCGGCCTGCAACTCATCGCGAGCGAGAACTTCACGTCCCCGGCGGTGCTGGCGGCGCTGGGCTCGACGTTGTCGAACAAGTACGCCGAAGGGTATCCGGGTCGGCGTTACTACGGCGGTTGCCAGGTGGTCGACCGGGCCGAGGAGATCGGCATCGCCCGGGCGAAGCAGCTCTTCGGCGCGGAGCACGCCAACCTGCAACCGCATTCGGGCTCGTCGGCGAACTTCGCGGTGTATGCGGCGCTACTCACGCCCGGTGACACAGTCCTGGCGATGTCGTTGCCGCATGGCGGTCACCTCACCCACGGCAGCAAAGTGAGCTTCTCCGGTAAGTGGTTCAACGTGGTGGCCTACGGCGTGCGGGAGGACACCGAGCTGATCGACTACGACCAGGTGCGGGAGCTCGCCCGCCAGCACCGGCCCAAGATGATCATCTGTGGGGCGACGGCCTACCCACGTCTGATCGACTTCGCCGCGTTCCGCTCGATCGCCGACGAGGTTGGTTCGTGGCTGATGGTGGACGCGGCGCACTTCATCGGTCTGGTCGCCGGGGGCGCGATCCCGAGCCCCGTGCCCTACGCCGACGTCGTCAGCTTCACCACCCACAAGGTGTTGCGCGGCCCGCGGGGGGGCATGATCCTCGCGCGCGAGGAGCTGGCCTCCCGCATCGACAAGGCCGTGTTCCCGTTCAGCCAGGGTGGCCCGCTGATGCACGCGGTCGCGGCGAAGGCCGTCGCGTTGCGAGAGGCGGCCTCGCCCGCTTACGCGCAATACGCTCGCCA
>NZ_CDWRCM010000030.1:19213-21361 GCF_977927585.1 Frankia sp. CcWB2
AACGCGCAGCGGCTCGCCGACGGGCTCGCTGCCGAGGGCATCCGGCCCGTCGCCGGTGGCACCGACACCCATCTCGCCCTGCTCGACCTGCGGGAACTCGGGGTCAGTGGCAAGGAAGCCGAGGCGCGTTGCGACGCGGCCGGCATCACCCTGAACAAGAACGCCATTCCCTATGACCCGCAGCCGCCCGCGATCTCCTCCGGCATCCGGGTAGGAACCCCGGTGGTCACCACCCAGGGGATGGGCGAGGGGGAGATGAAGGAGATCGCGGGGCTGATCGCCCACGCGGTGCGTGAGCCGGACACCGCCGCCGACGTGGCGGCGGCGGTGTCCGCGCTTGTCGCCCGGCATCCGGCCTATCCGCGGTAGGGGCCGATCCGCGGTAGGGGATCAAGAGGTTCCGCACAGCCGCGTCAGTAGGCGGTAGTAGGCGGCAGTAGCCGGATCCGGGTCCGGCAGGCGGGAGATGCCCGACGGTGCGCGAGTACCTGCTCGTCTTCGTGGTCTCGGCGGCGGTGACCTTTCTCGCTACGCCGGTGGCACGCGTCTTCGCCATGCGTATCGGTGCCGTCGCCGGGGTACGTGCCCGCGACGTCCACTCCACCCCGACGCCCCGGCTGGGGGGCCTGGCCATGCTTGCCGGGCTCTACGCCGGGTTCGGGGTGGCGGACCGCCTGCCGTTCCTGTCGGTGGTCTCCCAGGACTGGTCGGAGATCCGGGCGGTGCTCGTCGCCGGCACCTTGATCTGCTTGCTCGGCGTCGCCGACGACCGATGGGAACTGGACTCCCTGACCAAACTGGCCGGGCAGGTCGCCACGGCCGGCATTATGGTGCTCCTCGGTGTCCAATGGACGTTCGCGATCGATCGGGACAGCGAGACGACGCTGAGCCTGGGACCGGAGACCGCGGTCCCGCTGTCCATCCTCGCCACGGTCGTGCTTATCAACGCGATGAACTTCATCGACGGCCTGGACGGCCTCGCGGCGGGTGTCGCGGCGATCGCCGCCGGCGCGACCTTCTACTTCGCCTATCAGATCGCAGTGATCAACGGCTTCTACCGGGCCTCCCCGGCGGCGCTCCTGGCCGCCGTGACCGCCGGGGTCTGCATCGGGTTCCTGCCGCACAATTTCAATCCGGCCCGGCTGTTCATGGGGGACTCGGGCTCGATGCTCATCGGCCTGCTGTCGGCCGCATCGATGATCTCCGTGACCGGTCAGGTGGCCTACGGGGGTTACGTTGGACCCTCACGGTCGTACCCGTCACTGATCCCGTTGGCGATACCCCTGGCCGTGCTCGCCGTTCCGTTCCTCGACCTCGGGCTCGCGGTCGTCCGGCGGACGAGGGCGGGGCGCTCGCCGTTCGCGGCGGACAAGATGCATCTCCACCACCGTATGCTGGAAATCGGTAATTCGCACGTGAGGGCGGTTCTCTTCATGTACTTCTGGGCGGCTCTGGTCGGGTTCGGAGGTGTCGCCGCGTCGTTCTCCGACTCCCCGTGGCCAATCTTGGTTGCCACCGCCGGAGTGGGCCTCGCGGCCCTGGTAGCCCTGCTCCTCGGCACCCAGCGTACGGGGCGGCGGGCGTGACCGGCGTCGCGGCGCCGACGTTGCGCGCCGGGCTGTGGACCATGCTCGCGCTGGCCGTGCCGACGCTCGTGATCGCCGGGGTGGCGCGGGGCGGGGCGGGTTTCCTCGGCGCGGCCCTGGGAGTTGGCCTGGTCAGCACCTTCTTCGCGGCGGGCAAGGTGGCACTGGTGGCGATCGGCCGGCGGATCGGCACGACGGCGCTGTTGCCGGTCGCGCTGGGCGTCTACGCGGTGAAGGTTGTGACCTTGGGTGTCGTCCTGGTGGCCCTGGAGGGCACCACCGCCGTGAATCTGCCGTCGTTCGCCTGGTCAATCGTGGCGGGCACGCTGTGCTGGGTCGGCGCCGAAGTGTGGTCGGCGGCCCGGCTGCGGGTGCCGTTCTACGAACCGGGGATTCCGGCCACGGTGCCGAGCGCCGAGGCCGAGCCGGACGTGCCGCAGGGGCCGGCAGCCGGGCCGGCGCCGGTCGAGGGGCGGTGACGAGGTGGGTTCCATGCCCGACCAGAGCGCGGACGACCGGTCGGGGGAGAGCTCGACCGGGACCGGCGGTGGCGGCTCGCGGG
>NZ_CDWRCM010000030.1:21604-28416 GCF_977927585.1 Frankia sp. CcWB2
GCCCGAGGGCCCGGGTCGCAACCTGGGCCGCGCACTGGCGCCGCCCGCCGGCGAGGCCTGGGGCATCGTGGGCACGCTTGTGGCGGGAGCCGGCTTCTGGGGACTGGCCGGTTTTGGCCTTGATCGGCTACTGGGGTTTCAAGCCCTTTTTTCCCCATTGGACTGATTGTCGGAATTGCGGGAGCACTCTACCTGGTCATTTATCGCTTCGGTGTCCGTTGATGACGGTGTGTAGATGGAAGTAAAGTCACTCTAGGTAACAAAATTGCCATCAAATTTACGGACGGTGATCTTCGACAGTTTGTCGAAGATCTCTCGTGTGTAATTGATGCCTCGCGGCGTCCAGGCGGATAGCATCGGCGGTGTCGGGCAGGCGCCTTGGGTGCCGCTCGCCGCTGGTTGTCCCCTTTCGCTTCCGCATGGGACGGGCCCTGACGGGGCCTCGTGGGTGGAGGGTAGGGATCGGGATGCAGGCGGTGGCCGCCTGGCTTTCGCTCCTCTACCCGGAGGGGCCTCACCCGTATAGAGTGAGGCCGACCTGGTCGTAGGTGATTGCGAACTTTGACGTTGTTGAATGATCATGGAGGTGTCGGAAGTGCCGAGCGGTTCGGTGTTCGCGGCGGCCGACGACGGCTTCCACGGGCCGACTTCCGAGGTTTTCAGGCCGAAGAACTGGTTTGAGATCGGTGACCTCTACTTCAACAAGTGGTCGGCGCTCACCCTGTTCGTCGCGATCTTCGTGGGCCTTTTCCTCTGGCTTGGATTCCGTCGGGCCGCGCTGGTCCCGCGGGGGCTCCAGAATTTCTGCGAGTCCATCTACGACTTCGTCGACCAGCAGATCTCCCGAGACGTCATCGGGGAGCGCGGCCGGGTCTTCTCGCCGTACCTGATGATCCTCTTCTGCTTTATCCTGGTCTCGAACGTCATGGCCATCATCCCCGTGGCCCAGTTCCCGACGACCTCGCGTATTGCTCTGCCGATGATTTTGGCTCTGATCAGCTGGGCCATTTTCAATGTGGTCGGAATCCGCGAGCACGGGGCCGGAGCGTATTTCAAGGACATGCTTGTACCAGCACCGGACGCGCCCTTCGGTGTCAAACTGATCTTGGCGCCGATCGAGTTCTTCTCGACCCTCGTCGTGCGGCCGGCCACCCTCGCCATCCGGCTCTTCGCCAACATGTTCGCCGGCCACATGCTGCTACTGGTGTTCGCGCTCGGGGCCGACTACCTGCTACCGAAGCCGCAGTTCATCTTCGGCATCTTCTCCGGGCTGATGTTCGTCGTCCTGACCGGCTTCGAACTGGTGATCGACCTTTTGCAGGCGTACATCTTCACCATCCTGACGGCCGCCTACATCGGCGGTGCTATCTCGTCGCACGGTGGCGGTGACCACGCCACGGACCATCCACCGGTCCACGGGCACGAACCGAGCTCGGAGACGACTTCGTTTGCCACGCCGGCGCAACCGGCGGTGGCACGGGCCTGACATCTTCCTCTCGACGTACCCGCACCGCGGAGACGGTCCCGGTGCACCGACTTTAGAAGGACGGATTTCACGATGTCTCTTACCGCGTCCACGTTGCTGGCCGCTGAAGACGCCATCAGCGGCAACATCGGGACGGTCGCCTACGGCATCGCCACTCTCGGTCCCGGTATCGGCGTCGGCATCATCTTCGGACTCGGCATCCAGGCGATCGCCCGCCAGCCCGAGGCGGAGCAGGTTGCTTTCCGGTACATGCTTATCGGGTTCGCGCTGGTCGAGGCCTTGGCTCTGATCGGCTTCGTCGTCCCCTTCGTGTTCACCTGATCCGGCACAGGGATATCAGGTGTACTCCTCTGTCATCCTCGCCGCCGAGGAAGTGGGCACGCACGAGGAAAACGTCCTCGTGCCGCCGTTGTCTGAACTGATCGTCGGGCTGCTGGCCTTCGGTGTCCTGGTTGGATTCTTCTTCTGGAAGATCTATCCGCAGATCCGCAAGACCTACGCCGATCGGACCGAACGCGTAGAGGGCGGACTGCGTCGGGCCGAGCAGGCCCAGCGTGAGGCGCAGGCGCTGTTCGAGCAGTACCGTGCCCAGCTCGCCGAGGCGCGTGCCGAGGCGGCCCGTATCCGGGAGGATGCGCACGCCCAGGCGCGGGTAATCATCGACGAACTACGGACCGACGCCCAGCGGGAGGTCGCCGAGTTGCGCGATCGGGCCGAGGCGTCGCTGGCGGCCGAGCGGTCGCAGGTCGTCGCCCAGGTCCGGCGCGAGGTCGGCACGCTCGCGGTCGAGCTCGCCACCAAGATAGTCGGGCATGAGCTGCAGAACGACGCCCGGCAGCGTCAGCTTGTCGACGACTTCATCGCGGGTCTGGAGGCCGGGCCGCGGCCGGCCAGCACCGCGTCCGGGCTGGGAGGCTGACGGTGGAGGGCGCCAGCCGACGCTCGTTGGCAGTGGCCCGTGCCGTTCTCGACCAGGTGATGGCCATCCCGGTGGGTGGCCCGCGACGGGCCGCGCGGGTTCCCGACGCCGACCGGATCGCCGAGGAACTGCGTGCGGTCGCCGCCCTGATCGGGCGGGAAGCGACGGTGCGCCGGGCACTGACCGACCCGGGGGCCCCGGGGCCGTCGCGGGTCGGGCTCGCCCGCCGGCTGCTGGCCGGCCAGGTCAGCGAGCCCACCCTGAAAGTGGTCGACAGCGTGGTGCAGAGCCGCTGGTCGCGGCCGGGGGACCTGCGTCAGGCCCTGGAGGAGCTCAGTGTCGAGGCGCTACTCGCTCAGGCTGACGTCACCAGTGCGCTCGACGAGGTGGAGGACGAGCTTTTCCGCTTCGGCCGTATCCTGGACCAGAACCCACAGCTCGCGCTGGCGCTGACAGACCCGGCGGCGCCGGCCTCGGCGAAGGCCGTGTTGGTGAACCGGCTGTTGGTTGGGCGGGTGCACCCGGTCACTGTCCAGCTGGTTCAGCAGGCGGTGGCCGACCGGGCGCAGGGCGACGTCGCGGGTCGGCTGGAGCACTACAGCCGCATCGCGGCTGCCCGGCGCGGTCGGGTGGTGGCCGTCGTGCGTACCGCGATCCCGTTGGACGCCGGCCAGGTTGAGCGCCTGCGCGACGCGATCAGCGGCTACTTCGGCCGGCAGATCCAGCTGCAGACCGATCTTGACCCAACTGTTCTCGGCGGTGTCGTCGTGCGGGTCGGCGACGAGGTGGTGGACGGCAGCGTTCTCCGCCGGCTCACCACCGCCCGGCGCGGCCTGCTTCGGTAGGAGCGCCGTGACCAGTCCCGACCAGATCCATGCCAGCCATGAAGGACAAAGCGATGACTGAGCTGTCCATTCGGCCGGAGGAGATTCGCGACGCCCTCCGGGAGTACGTCGACTCCTTCCAGGCCACCTCCGGTGAGCGGGAGGAGGTCGGCAGGGTCGTCGTCACCGGTGACGGCATCGCCCGGGTCGAGGGTCTTCCGCACACGATGACCAACGAGCTGCTGGAGTTCCACGGGGGCGTTCTGGGGCTCGCGCTGAACCTCGAGGTCGGTGAGATCGGAACCGTCCTCCTGGGTGACTCCGAGCATATCGAGGAGGGGCAGGAGGTCCGCCGCACCGGCGAGATCCTCTCCGCCCCCGTCGGTGACGGCTTCCTCGGCCGGGTCGTCGACCCGCTCGGGCGGCCGATCGACGGCCTCGGGGAGATCGTGGCCGAGGGCTCCCGGGTGCTGGAACTGCAGGCGCCGACGGTCGTCCAGCGCCAGCCGGTGAAGGAGCCCCTGCAGACCGGCATCAAGGCGATCGACGCGATGACGGCCATCGGTCGCGGTCAGCGTCAGCTGATCATCGGTGACCGGCAGACTGGCAAGACGACGGTGGCCATCGACACGATCATCAACCAGCGGGACAACTGGGCCTCTGGCGACCCGTCGAAGCAGGTCAAGTGCGTCTACGTGGCCGTCGGCCAAAAGAAGTCGACGATCCGCGAGGTGGTGAACACCCTCGAGGAGGCCGGCGCGCTGGCCTACACCACGATTGTGGCGGCGCCGGCCGACGAGCCGGCGGGCTTCAAGTACATCGCGCCCTATACCGGCTCGGCGATCGCCCAGCACTGGATGTACAACGGCCAGCACGCGCTCATCGTCTTCGACGACCTGTCCAAGCAGGCGGAGGCATACCGGGCGATCTCGCTGCTGCTGCGCCGCCCGCCGGGCCGGGAGGCCTACCCGGGTGACGTGTTCTACCTGCACTCCCGGCTGCTGGAGCGCTGTGCCAAGCTCTCTGACGAGCTCGGTGGCGGGTCGCTGACCGGACTGCCGATCATCGAGACGAAAGCCAACGACATCTCGGCCTACATCCCGACGAACGTCATCTCGATCACCGACGGGCAGATCTTCCTGGAGTCCGACCTGTTCAACCAGGGTGTCCGCCCGGCCATCAACGTCGGCACCTCGGTATCCCGGGTCGGCGGCAGCGCGCAGGTCAAGGCGATGAAGTCGGTCGCCGGCCGCTTGCGGCTGGACCTCGCCCAGTACCGCGAGCTCGAGGCGTTCTCGGCCTTCGGCTCCGACCTGGACAAGGCTTCGCGGGACCAGCTCGCCCGCGGCGCCCGCCTGGTCGAGCTGCTCAAGCAGCCGCAGGGCCAGCCCTTCCCGGTCGAGCGCCAGGTCGTGTCGATCTGGGCCGGGACCACTGGCAAGCTCGACGACGTGCCGGTGGCGGACATCCGTCGCTTCGAGTCGGAGTTCCTCGACTTCGTCGGCCGGTCCTACCCGCAGGTGTACGACGCGATCGTGACCACCGGCAAGCTCAGCGACGACACGATCGCCGTGCTGGAGCCGGCCATCGCGGAGTTCAAGAACCAGTTCACGTTGTCCGACGGCCAGCCGCTGGTCAACGAGCCGGTGCCGAGCCCGCTCGACCCGGGGCTGGTGCGGCAGGAGTCGATCCCGGTGCACCGACCCGCGGTGCACAAAGACGACGAGGGCTGACCCATGGCGGGCCAGCTTCGTGAGTACCGGCGGCGCATCCGGTCGGTGCAGTCGACGAAGAAGATCACCCGAGCGATGGAGCTGATCGCGGCTTCCCGCATCGCCAAGGCGCGGGCGCGGGTCGCCGCCGCCTGCCCCTACGCCGAGGAGATCACCAGGGTGATCGAGGCGGTCGCGGCGCAGACCACGATCGACCACCCGCTCACCACCGAGCGGCCCGGGGCGACCCGGGCCGCGGTCGTGGTGATCACCAGCGACCGGGGGCTGGCCGGCGGGTACAGCTCGAACGCGCTGCGGCGCACCGGCGAACTCGTCGAGCTGCTGCGTTCGGAGGGCAAGGAGACCGACCTGCACGTCGTCGGCCGCAAGGGGACGGGCTACTACCGCTTCCGAGGTCGTGCGATGAGCGGCGAGTACACCGGCTTCTCCGAGCAGCCGTCGTACGCGGACGCCAAGTCGGTCGCGGACGCGCTCATCGCGGCCTTCATCGACACGAGCGAGAACGGCGGAGTGGACGAGATCCACGTCGTCCACACGGAGTACGTCAGCGCCATCACCCAGACGCCGGTCGCCCGCCGGCTGCTGCCGATGGTGCTCACCGAGACCGACGAACCGCCGCGCGGCGGCCCGCTGCCCCAGTACGAGTTCGAGCCCTCCGCCGAGGGGGTGCTTGACGCGTTGCTGCCCCGCTACGTGGAAAGCCGGCTCTACGCGGCGCTGCTCGAGTCGGCGGCGTCGGAGTCGGCGGCGCGGCAGCGGGCCATGAAGTCAGCCACGGATAACGCCGAGGACCTCATCAAGAGATACACCCGGCAGGCCAACCGGGCCCGGCAGGACGCCATCACCCAGGAGATCTCCGAGATCGTCGGTGGCGCCAACGCCCTGGCCTCGGGAGCCTGACGTGGGCGGGCGGCGCGAGGAGCGGGAGCGATGTCGAGCGATGTCATCGCCATTCCCGTCTTCACGCCGCCGGACACAATGGGTGACCACAATGGGTGACACCGAGCGGAACCGATGCGGACATCGACAACAGAACGCAGAAGGACGACGCCGAAGGCGGAGCGCGCACGACGCGAACCGCTCCGCCCCAGGTGCCAGCGAACGCGAGCCCGAGGCTGCGGCGACGGGCATTGATGGGAAACTGAGGACGCCATGACCGTCACCACCAGCTCGCCAGCCACGGCGGAGGGCCGGACCCCGGGGATCGGCCGGGTCGCCCGAGTCATCGGACCGGTCGTCGACGTGGAGTTCGCTCCCGACGAGCTTCCCGAGATCTATCAGGCACTCCAGGTCGACCGGACCATCGGCGACGAGACGCTGACGCTGACGCTCGAGGTCGCCCAGCACATCGGTGACAACACCGTGCGGGCCATCTCCATGCAGCAGACCGACGGTCTCGTCCGGGGCGCGCCCGTCCGCGACACCGGCGCGCCGATCTCGGTCCCGGTCGGCGACGCCACCAAGGGCCACGTGTTCAACGTGCTCGGCACGCCGCTCGACGTGAAGCAGATCGAGGCCGAGACGAGCTGGCCGATCCACCGGCTGGCGCCGGCGTTCGACCAGCTCGAGTCGAAGACCGAGATGTTCACCACCGGCATCAAGGTCATCGACCTGCTCGCGCCGTACGTGCGCGGTGGGAAGATCGGCCTGTTCGGCGGTGCCGGCGTCGGCAAGACCGTCATCATCCAGGAGATGATCCGTCGGGTCGCCAAGGAGTTCGGTGGCGTCTCGGTGTTCGCTGGGGTCGGCGAGCGCACCCGTGAGGGCAACGACCTGTTCCTGGAGATGACCGAGGCCGGCGTCATCGAGGACACCGCGCTGGTGTTCGGCCAGATGGACGAGCCGCCGGG
>NZ_CDWRCM010000031.1:0-3995 GCF_977927585.1 Frankia sp. CcWB2
CATGCGGGAAGGATGGCGCGGTTCGGGTCGCCCGGGCCGGTCACCATTCGGACCGGGGCTCCCCGGAGAGTACCCGGCACGACGGGCGGAGGTGCGGCGTGTCGGCCACGCTAGCGCTGGGCCTGCTGCTGCAGGGGCTCGCCTTGGTCGTGGTGGTTCGCGGTCGGGGCCGGCGCGCCGTGTCCAGTCTCGGGCTGATGTTCGTCGGTGCCGCCATCGCCTACCACGGGGTGACGGAGGTCCTGCAGGTCCTGGTGCCGTCCTACAGTGACAACCGGCTGTTGACCACGGAGTCCGACGTCGCGGCCTACACCGTTCTGGTCGGGTTCTCCCTGCTCGCGTTCGCTTCCGGTTATCGCTTCGCGACCCAGCGCACGCCGCCGTCCACCGGTTTCCGCCGGGAGGAAGTCTTGGACTTCTTCGACTGGCGGGTCCTGACTCCGCTGGCCCTGGCTGCGGTGGCCGTGACAGCGGTCGGCAGGAACACCTCGTCCGGCGACGCGGACCCCTCGACAGTCACCGGCAGTCCCTACCTCGTCAGCGGCTTCGCGACGCAGTTCCTGGTCGTCGGCCTCGCCCTGGGAAGCTTCGCCGTGCTCGTGCGGACGAAGGGCCGCGGATTCCTCCCGGTACTCGGCGTCCAGTGCACGTTGCACACACTGGCGGGGCAGCGGCTGCCGGTGGCGATAGCGGCGGGCGCGGTAATCTACCTACTGTCCATCGTCGGGATTCCCATACGCCGACGGCAGCTCGTCTCGGTCGTCGCGCTCGTGGTTCTGGCCTACGTCGTCATCTACGGGGCACGCGCGGACGCGGGCCGGCAGGTATTCGGGTACAGCGTGGGTCCCAAGCAGCGCCTGCAGGCCCTGGCCGCCGGTCTGACCCATCCGGAACGCGGGATAAACCCGAGCGAAGTGGGAGACCTCGGGGTCCGCCTGGACGGGAACTCCTACCCGTCGATAATCCTGCGACGGCTCCGCGACGGTTCTCCGCCCATCGGCCCGGTAACCCTGTGGAACGACGTCAACATCGCCGTCCCGCGTTTTCTCAATCCCGACAAACTGAATTCCGACCTGGAGTCGCGTTCCCTCAAGACGCGCCTGTCCGCCACCTACGGGATCACCAACGCGTTCGACCGCCTGCCCACCCAGCTCGGCGAGCTGCTGCCCATCGGCGGTCCGCCGTGGATGGTGACCCTCGCGGCTCTGGGAGGATTCGTCCTCGCCCGACTGGAGTACGCGCTGCGCGGATGTCGCCATCCAGCGGCTCTCCTGGGCCTGCTGGCGCTGGTGGCCGCGATCCTGCAGTACGAAGGCGGGATCGCGCTCTACGCGATCAACGGCCGCGGCGTCCTAGCCGTCGCGGCCGGACTGTTCGTGTGGCGGAAACGACGGATCTTCCGGCCCGCGACGGTTCGGGGGTCGACCACCCTACCGCCGCTGTGCACCGGCACCCCGGCCACCGTCGCGCGGGCCGGCTCCGACGAGGACGGCACGCCGACCGACCCGTCGCGGCCCGACCCGTCGCCGGGTGACCCGGTACGGACCGAGCCGGCGTCCGCTGGCAGGGACGAGGACGCGGCGCAGGTCACGGCCCGCGGCCACGGCCCGCGCCGCAACCGGTGAGGGGGTGGCGGCGCGGCGGCCGCGGTCTCTCTGACGTTCCGGAGGGCGGTGTCCGGCTTCCCGTCGGTGCGCGAGAGCCGGATCGCGACGCCCGGCGACGCCCGTGCCGGAGCGTCCCCGAGGGGGCTCGCCGCCGACGGCGTCCTGCTAGCGTGCCCGGTTGTGCCCAGCAGCATGCGCCGAGCGTCCGCCGCCCCCGCCGCCGAGCTGCCCGGGAACGTACAGCCGCCCGGGGACGTCCAGCTGCCCGGGGACAACCGGCGGGGGCCGGCGTGACCGTGCACTTCATCGGGGCCGGACCGGGCGCCGCCGACCTCATCACCGTCCGCGGCCGGAACCTGATCGCGTCCTGCCCGGTCTGCCTGTACGCCGGCAGTCTCGTCCCGGTCGAGCTGCTGGCGCACTGCCCGCCCGGGGCCCGTCTCGTCGACACCGCCCGGATGCCGTTGGACGACATCGTCGCGGAGCTGGTCGCGGCCGACGCCGCCGGTCACGACGTCGCCCGCCTGCACTCCGGCGACCCGTCGCTCTACAGCGCCGTCGCCGAGCAGATGCGCCGGCTCGACGCGGCCGGGATCGCCTACGACGTGACGCCGGGTGTCCCTGCCTTCGCCGCGGCAGCGGCGTCGCTGCGCCGGGAGCTGACGGTTCCCGGCGTCGCCCAGAGCGTGGTGCTGACCCGCACGGCCGTGCTGTCCAGTCCCATGCCGCCCGGCGAGGACCTCGCCGCCCTCGGCCGGTCGGGGGCGACCCTCGTGCTGCACCTGGCCGTGCACCGTATCGAGACGCTCGTCGCCGAGCTCGTGCCGAACTACGGTACGGACTGCCCGGCAGCCGTCGTCGCCTGGGCCAGCCGGGCCGACGAGATCGTGCTGCGCGGCACGCTCGCCGACATCGCCGGTCGGGCGCGGGCCGCGGGGCTCACCAGGACGGCCGTGATCATCGTGGGTCGCGCCCTGGCCGCGGAGGGTTTCCGGGACAGCTACCTGTACTCCCGGGAACGCTTCGGACCGGACGGATGCGTGTCGTCCGTTCCCCCGGCCTCCCCGGTTTCCCAGGCAAACGCCGCGCCGCGTGGCCCGGATCCCCTCCCCCGGGCTCGGTGACCGGGCGCCCCCGAGGCTCGGTGACCGGGGCATGCCGTGTGCTGCTGCTCGGCGGAACCGGGGAGGCGCGCCGCCTGGCGACCACGCTCGGCTCCCCGGATCCCGCCGGCACGGAACGCATCGAGATCGTCTACTCGTTGGCCGGTCGGGTCCGCGAGCCTGCGCTGCCACCGTCCTGCCGGATCCGGATCGGCGGCTTCGGCGGGGCGGCGGGCCTGGCCTACTACCTGCGGGCCGAACGGATCGATGCGGTGGTCGACGCGACCCACCCGTTCGCCGCGACGATGACCACGCATGCCGCACAGGCCGCGCACGCCACCGGCGTTCCGCTGCTCGTCCTGCGCCGGCCGAGCTGGCGCGAGCAGCCCGGCGACGACTGGCGCCGGGTCCCGTCGCTGGCCGACGCGGTCGCTCTGCTCGACCGGTTCGTCCCACCCGGGCCGCGCCCGCATTCCGATCCGGCCCCACGGGTGTTCCTGACCACTGGGCGAACCGACCTCGCCCTGTTCGCCGGCCTGCACCGGCCCTGGTTCCTGGCCCGATCGGTCGAACCGCCGACCGGCCCGGTACCGCCACGGCTGACCGTCATCCTCGATCGTGGGCCGTTCGACGTCGCCGGGGAGACCGCCCTGCTGCGCCGGCACCGCGTCGACGTCCTCGTGACCAAGAACAGCGGCGGGACGATGACCGCCGCGAAGCTCGCCGCAGCCCGGGACCTCGGTCTGCCGGTCGTCATGGTCGACCGCCCGCCGCTGCCACCCGGGGTGACCGCGGTCGACGATGTCGACGCCGCCGTGGCCTGGGTCGCACCACCAGGGCCTAGATGACCGGGGCTAGGTGACCGGGTAACGACGTGGGGTGAACACGAGGTCCCGGCCGGGGCCGCGGTGCACCACCCGGGTCGTCGACGAGCCGATGAGCAGCAGGCAGCGCATGTCGACCTCGGCCGGGTCGAACGCGCCGAGGCTCGTCACGGTGATGCTCTCGGCAGGACCGCCGACATCCCGGCCGATGACCACCACCGTGCCCGGGGGGCGGTGTTCGAGCAGCACCTCGTGGGCCCGCTCCAGCTGATGGCGACGGGTGCGGGAAGCCGGGTTGTACAGCGCCAGGACGAAGTCGCCCGCGGCTGCCGCCCGCAGCCGCCGCTCGATGACCTCCCACGGCTTGAGTCGGTCGGACAGCGACAGCACGCAGAAGTCGTGACCGAGTGGCGCCCCGACCCGGCTCGCCACCGCCTGTGCGGCGGTCAGCCCGGGCACGA
>NZ_CDWRCM010000031.1:4084-8562 GCF_977927585.1 Frankia sp. CcWB2
CCCGCACCTCGACGTCCGCGAACCGCTCCGCCGCCGCGGCCTCGACGACGGCCGTGGCCATCGCGAAGATCCCGGGATCACCGGAGGAGACCACGGCGACGTTCGCGCCGCCGGCCGCCAGTTCGAGGGCGAGCTCGGCGCGCTCGGCCTCGACGGTGTTCCCCGAGGCGTGCCGGCGCTGGCGTGGATCGACCGGCACCCGGTCGAGGTAGGGGCCGTAGCCGATGAGGTCGTCGGCGGCGGCCAGCGCCTCGGCGGCCTGCGGCGTCAACCAGCCCGCGGCGCCCGGTCCGAGGCCCACCACGACGACCTCCCCCGCGCCGGGCGTGCCGTCGGTACCGACGGTGCCAGCCGTACCAACGGTGGGCGCCGTCAGTACCCAGTCCGCCTGCGACGCGCGCAGCGGCGCCGGATCGTCCGGCCCCCGGACCGGGCTCGGCAGTACCGCGAGCGAGAAGTACGGCACCGTGGCCGGGTCTACCGCACCGAGCGGGGCGATGCGCTGGCCGGAGGTGGTGGCCCGTTCCACGTACCAGGTGTCCGCGAGGCGTCCCGCGGCGGTGAAGGCGTCCCGGACCCCCGGGAAGGTCCGCCCCATCTTGAGCACGACCGCGGTGTCCGTGCCGGCGATACGCTCGGCGAGGGCCGCCGGCGGCAGCGTGCCCGGCAGCACGGTGAGGACCTCGTTGCCCTCGACCAGCGGCCGGCCGAGCACCGCGCACCCCGCCGACAGGGACGTCACCCCCGGCACGACCTCGGTCGGGTACCGGTCGGCGAGACGCCGGTGCAGGTGGATGAACGAGCCGTAGAAGAACGGGTCACCCTCGCTGAGGACCACGACGTCCCGGCCGGCGTCGAGGTGGACGGCCAGCCGCTTGGCGCAGTCCTCGTAGAACTCGTCGATCGCGCCACGGTAGCCGCCGGGGTGGGAGATCGTCTCGGTGGTGACCGGGTAGACCAGCGCCTCCTCGATCTGGTCACCGCGCAACTGGCTCGCGGCGACCGACCGGGCGATGCTGCGGCCGTGCCGGGCGCTGTGGTAGGCGATCACGTCGGCGTCACGGATCAGGCGGGCCGCCTTGAGAGTGACGAGCTCGGGATCCCCCGGTCCAACCCCGACTCCCCACAGCCGGCCCTTCGACGGCACCATTAATCCTCCTCGCTCGCGATCGCGTTGACCGCGGCGACCGCCATCGCGCTGCCGCCCCGCCGACCGTGCACGACGAGATGCTCCAACCGGGCCGGATCATCCACGAGGGCCTGCTTGGACTCCGCGGCGCCGATGAACCCGACGGGCACGCCGACCACCGCCGCCGGTCGCCCAGCTCCGGCCGCGACGAGTTCCAGCAGGCGGAACAGCGATGTCGGAGCGTTCCCGACCGCCACCACGGAGCCGGCGAGCCGATCCGCCCACAGATCCACCGCCGCGGCGCTACGGGTGGTGCCCAGCCGCTCGGCGAGCTGCGGCACCCGGGGATCACCGAGCAGGCAGAGAATCTCGTTCGCGGCGGGCAACCGACGGCGGGTCACGCCGGCCGCCACCATCTGCGCGTCGCAGAGCACCGGGGCGCCGTCCAGCAACGCCGCGCGCGCCGCCGCGACCACGCCGGGGGTGAAAGCGAGATCGTCAACGAGATCCACCATTCCACAAGAGTGGATCATGCGGACCGCAACCCGGGCGACGTCACCGGGCAGCCGGTCGAGACGCGCCTCGGCCCGGATCGTCGCGAACGACCGGCGGTAGATCTCCGCGCCGTCACGGACGTAGTCGTAACGTTGCATACCGCTCATGTCTGATACGCCGTTCATGCCAGACTCCTCGCCGACCTGACGGCCGCGGCCAGGTCACGGTGGCCGTCGCCGGGGCTCGACGACACGACCGTCGCCTCGCCGCCGTCCGCTCCGACGGAGGCGGCGGCGGCCCCGAGGCCCGTCCGACGGACCCGGTAGCCGGGCCCGGTCGCCACAACCTCCACCACCTGTCCTCCCGGTTGCCCGCAGCGCCGCTCGCAGCCCGACCAGTGCACCGGCGCGAGGGCCGGGCCAACCGGGACGGGCCGGAGGGCTCGCGGCCTCCCGGCCAGGTGCGTCGGCGTCGACGGGTCGCCAGCTCGGATCCGCACGGACACCGCCGCGTCGCGGCGGACATCCGCCAGCGCCCGGGCGCATCCCGGCCGACCGGCACAGCTCGTCACGCCGACCCAGGATGATGCCGGATCGACAACCAGGCCCGCGTCCGCCGCCGCCCTCGACCACCGGGTAGCCTCGGCCGGGTCGAGATCGCGGAGCACGACGGACCGCCACGGAGTCACAACCAGGACGCCGTCTTCGGCGCCGCCCGCTCCGCCGACACCCTCACCACCGCCGGCACCGCCCGCTCCGCCCGCTCCGCCACCGACACCGGCTGCCGCGGCGGCGGCGAGCAGGTCGAGCTGGTCGGCGCTCAGCCGCCCCAGGGGGACGAGCACGGTCAACGCCCGGCGGCCATCACGCTGCGGATGCGGACCGGGCCACGCGCCGGCCCGAACGGTGGCGCTCCCAACGGTGGCGCTCCCAACGGCCTGAGCAATTCCAGCAGCCTGGACGATCCCAACGGCGCCGGCCTCGGCAGCCGCGAGCAAGTCGTCCTGTCCACCCGGTCCACCCGGCAACTCGGCGATCCGCCAGGCCGTCGCGGCGGTGCCCACCGCCGCGCGGGCCTCGATGAAGGCCCGCGCCGCGGCGAGGAGCGCGGGTACGGCGACGTGGACGGGCAACCGCAGCGCGCGGGTTGCGCCCGCGACGGCCAGCAGCATCTCCCCGGAGGGCAGGGCGCGCAGCGCGAGGTCCGCGGGCAGCCCGGCCAGGTCCCCGCTGCCGTCGTCGACGGCGAACAGCACCCGGCCGGGCAGCGCGGCGAGGGCCGGATCCGCGCACAGCCGGCGGTCCAGTTCGGCGACGACCGGCGCGATGTCCCGGCACCCGGCCTCGCCACGTCCGGACAGCGGCGAGCCCACGATGTTGCGGACCCGCTCGTGCGTCGTCGAGGGCAGCAGGCCGACCGCGCTCACCCGGGCGGCGAGCTCCTCGGCCGTACCGTCGGCCAAGCCGTTAGCCAGGCCGCGTAGCTGCACGTTAGCCCGGGAGGTGAGCTCAAGGTGGCCATCGGCGAACTCCCGCGCGCAGCCGGCGAGGGTCTTCGCCGCGGCGGCGGTCAGCCGGCCGCCGGGCAGCCGCAGCCGCGCGAGCGCGCCATCCGCGGCCGGATGCGTCGTCAGCACACCGGGGCAGGCGTCGCGGACACGCTCCCGCGGACTGGTGGGCACCGGCGGAGCATACGTGCCGGACTCGGGCGATGCCGGTTGATCGTTTCTTTGTCACGACGACAGCCGAGTGCTTGACAACACCTCCCACCTCTCTGCGATCGTGACGGGGCCACGAGCGGCGAACGGCGAGGAAGCCCGGTGCGGATCCGGTGCGGATCCGGTGCGGTCCCGCCACCGTCACCGGGGAGTGCGCCCCAGACACGGCCACCGACGCGGGGCATGGACCCCCGGGAAAGGCATCACCATGTCGCCTGTGCAGACTCCTCCCACCGATCCGTCCAACGACCCTTCCGACGACCCGTTGGCCACGGTCACCCGCGAAGCCGGGGAGACATCGGGAGCCGGGGAGACGGAGGTCGACGCGGTCGTCCTGCTGCTGTCGACCTCCGACACCGACCTGCTCTCCGCGCGGGCGAGCGGAGCCCGCTACCGCCTCGCCAACCCGGCCCGGCTCTCCGTCGCCGATCTCCCGGCGCTGACCAGCGGTGCCGATGTGGTCGTGGTGCGCATCCTCGGCGGCCGGCGGACCTGGGAGGAGGGGCTCGACACGCTGCTCGCCGGCCCGCGCCCGATGGTCGTGCTCGGTGGCGAACGGACCCCGGACGCGGAGCTCATGGCCGTCTCCACCGTGCCCGGCGGCATCTGCGCCGAGGCACACGCCTACCTCGCCCAGGGCGGTCCGGCCAACCTCGGCGAGCTGCACCGATTCCTCGCTGACACCCTGCTGCTGTCCGGTACCGGATTCGCCCCGCCGGTGACCATCCCGGCCTGGGGGGTGCTCGACCGGGCCGCGGACGCCTCAGCCACCCCGGACGCCTCAGCCACCCGGGACGTCCCGGACGTCCTCGCGGGGAACGCGGTGCGGCCGGTCGCGGTGCGGCCGGTCATCGGTGTCCTGTACTACCGCGCGCACCACGTCGCCGGGAACATCGCGTTCGTCGACGCGCTCTGTGCCGCGGTCGAGCGGGCCGGCGGGGATCCGCTGCCGGTGTACTGCGCGTCGCTGCGCGCCGCCGAACCCGAGCTGCTCGCCACCCTCGGGCGGGCGGACGCGCTGATCGTCACCGTGCTCGCCGCGGGCGGCAGCCAGCCGGCGCACTCCTCTGCCGGAGGCGACGACGAGGCGTGGGACGTCGGCGCGCTGGCCGCGCTGGACATCCCGATCCTGCAGGG
>NZ_CDWRCM010000031.1:9007-18693 GCF_977927585.1 Frankia sp. CcWB2
ACTGTGCCTGACCAGCGGCCGGGCGACCTGGGCGGAGTCGGACGACGGGCTGTCCCCGCTGGACGCGGCGACACAGGTGGCGATCCCCGAGTTCGACGGGCGCCTGATCACCGTGCCGTTCTCCTTCAAGGAGATCGACGCGGACGGGCTGACAAGCTACGTCGCCGACACCGAACGCGCCGGCCGGGTGGCCGGCATCGCCGTCGCGCACGGCCGGCTGCGGCGCGTCCCACCGGCCGAACGCCGAGTGGCGCTCATGCTCTCGGCCTACCCGACGAAGCACTCCCGGATCGGCAACGCGGTGGGCCTCGACACCCCGGCGAGCGCCGTGCGCCTGCTGCGGGCGATGCGCGCGGCCGGATACGACATCGGGCCCGACGACGGCCCGGGCACGCTGCCGGGGGTCGCGGCCGAGGACGGTGACGCCCTGATCCACGCGATCATCGCCGCGGGCGGGCAGGATCCGGCCTGGCTGACCGAGGAGCAGCTCGCCGGCAACCCGGTCCGGATCAGCGCGGCGCGGTACCGGGCGTGGTTCGACACCCTGCCCGCCGACCTGCGGGAGAGCGTCGAACGGCATTGGGGGCCCGCGCCCGGCGAGCTGTACGTCGACCGGTCCGCGAATCCGGACGGGGAGATCGTGCTCGCCGCGCTGCAGGCCGGCAACATCGTGCTGCTGGTCCAGCCGCCACGCGGCTTCGGGGAGAACCCCGTCGCCATCTACCACGACCCCGACCTGCCGCCGAGCCACCACTACCTCGCCGCCTATTGGTGGCTCGCCGACGGCTCCAGCGATTCCGGCGGCCCCGGCGGCTTCGGCGGCTTCGGCGCGCACGCCGTCGTCCATCTGGGCAAGCACGGGACGCTGGAGTGGCTGCCCGGCAAGACCGTGGGCATGTCCGCGTCCTGTCCGACCGACGCGGCGATCGGCAACCTGCCGTTGATCTACCCGTTCCTCGTCAACGACCCAGGCGAGGGCACGCAGGCGAAGCGTCGGGCGCACGCGACCCTGGTCGATCACCTGGTTCCGCCGATGGCCCGCGCGGAGAGCTACGGCGACCTGGCCCGCCTGGAACAGCTGCTCGACGAGCACGCCACCATCGCCGCCATGGATCCGGCGAAGCTGCCGGCCATCCGGGCGCAGATCTGGACGCTGATCCAGGCCGCCCGGCTCGATCACGACCTGGGACTGGCCGACCGGCCGCACGACGCCGAGTTCGACGACTTCCTGCTGCACGTCGACGGGTGGCTGTGCGAGGTGAAGGACGCGCAGATCCGCGACGGCCTGCACGTGCTCGGCGAAGCGCCGACCGGCGGGGCGCGGATCAACCTGGTGCTCGCGATGCTGCGGGCCCGGCAGATGTGGGGGGGGCGCGTCACCCTGCCGGGGCTGCGGGAGGCCCTCGGGCTCGTCGAGGACGACCGGGCGGCCCGCGGCGCGGTCGACGCCGCCGAAGCGACGGCGCTCGCCCTGGTAACGGCGATGGAGGAACGCGCCTGGGACCCGTCGGCCGCATCCGACGTGGTGACGACCGTCCTCGCCCCCCCTCCCTCGCCAGCGACCACCCCCTTGCCCCCCTTGCCTATCCAGAGGGATAAACCGGACACAAAAGCCTCTGGAAAGGCAAGGAAAGTCCACGGCCCGGCAGGCACGGACGCGGACGCGGAGACCGACCCGGTCCGGGAGACGGTGGCGGCCGTGCTGCGGTTCGCGGCCACGGAGATCGTGCCGCGGCTCGCCCGGACCACCGACGAGGTCACCGCCGTGCTGCACGCCCTCGACGGCGGCTACGTCCCGGCCGGTCCCAGCGGCTCGCCGCTGCGGGGCCTGGTCAACGTGCTGCCCACCGGGCGGAACTTCTACTCGGTCGACCCGAAGGCCATCCCCAGCCGGCTCGCCTGGGAGACGGGCCAGGCAATGGCGACCTCCCTGCTCGAGCGGTACCGGGCCGACACCGGCACCTGGCCCGAGTCGGTGGGCCTGTCCGCCTGGGGAACCAGCGCGATGCGCACCTCCGGCGACGACGTGGCCGAGGTGCTCGCCCTGCTCGGCATCCGCCCGACCTGGGACGAGGCGTCGCGGCGGGTCAGCGGGCTCGAACCGATCGACCTCGCCGAGCTCGGCCGGCCCCGCATCGACGTCACCGTGCGCATCAGCGGCTTCTTCCGGGACGCGTTCCCGCACGTGGTGGTGATGCTCGACGACGCGGTCCGGCTCGCCGCCGGCCTCGACGAGGCCGACGAGGACAACTTCGTGCGCGCCCACGCCCGTGCGGACCTCGCCGGGCACGGCGACGAACGGCGGGCCACCCTGCGCATCTTCGGCTCCCGGCCGGGGGCGTACGGCGCCGGGCTGCTGCCTCTGATCGACAGCCGTAACTGGCGCGATGACGCCGACCTCGCCGAAGTGTACGCGACGTGGGGCGGCTATGCCTACGGCCGCGGGGTCGACGGCATCCCCGCCCGGGAGGACATGGAATCGGCCTATCGGCGAATCGCCATTGCCGCGAAGAACGTCGATACCCGCGAGCACGACATCGCCGACTCCGACGACTACTTCCAGTACCACGGCGGCATGGTCGCGACCGTACGCGCGCTGACCGGCCGGGCGCCGGCTGCCTACATCGGCGACAGCACCCGGCCGGAGGCGGTCCGCACCCGGACGCTGTCCGAGGAGACCTCCCGGGTCTTCCGCGCCCGGGTGGTGAACCCGCGGTGGCTCGCGGCGATGCGCCGGCACGGCTACAAGGGGGCGTTCGAGATGGCCGCCACCGTCGACTACCTGTTCGGCTACGACGCCACCGCCGGCGTGGTCGCGGACTGGATGTACGAACGGCTCGCCGCAACCTACGCGCTGGACCCGGAGAACCAGAAGTTCTTCGCCGAGTCCAACCCCTGGGCGCTGCATAGCATCACCGAACGGCTGCTGGAGGCCGCGGCGCGCGGCCTGTGGGAGCATCCGGAGGCCGCGACTCTCGACGCGCTGCAGGAGCTGTACCTGCGCACCGAGGGCGACCTGGAGAACGGTCCCACCGGCGACGCCTGAGATCGCCGGGTCCGGCCAGCTCGGAGTGCGGCAAGGTCAGAGGGCAGCAAGGTCAGAGGGCGGCGGATGGTCGGCGGCGGACAGGTGGCGGGCCACCTCACGGTTCCGACCGTCGCGAATCCGGGAAAATGTCTCTGGTGCGGACGACACTTCTGCTCGTGGGCGACGAGGCCGCCATGCACCGAGACCTCGTCCCTGCCCTGCTCGGCGAGGGGTACGCCGTCGAGATGGCCGGCAGCGGCGAGGCGGCGCTCGCCGACCTGGTCGCCCGACCCGCCCAGGTCCATCTGCTCCTGGCCCGCCTGCCCCCGGTCCTGCCCCCGGTCCCGGCCCGGCGGACGGGTTCGACCACGGACCCTGCCTCTCCGCCGCCGGACGGCTGCCCGGACACCGTCCCAGCCTTGATTGAACCGATCAAACAGATCAAATCGGTCAAACCGGTCGACGCGCAAGCGGGCGCCCCGGCCATCGACGGGCTGGAGTTCTGCCGCCGTCTGCGCGCCGCCGGGGATCTTCCCCTCATCATGGTTGCCGGGCGGTCGGATCCCGCCAGGATCGTCGCGGGGCTGGAGGCCGGGGCCGATGACTGTGTCACTGCTCCCCCCGTCACCGCCGAGGTGCTGGCGCGGATCCGGGCGCTGCTGCGCCGTGCCCGCCCGGGACAGTCGACGGCCAGCGCGCTCAGCGTCGGCGAGCTGCAGATCCGGCCGGCCGAGGGCGTGGTCAGCCGGCGCGGCGAGGGCCAGCACCTCACCCGGACCGAGTTCCTTCTGCTGTGTGAGCTGGCTGTCGCGGGTGGCCGGGTCGTCTCCCGCAAGCAGCTCCTGGAACGCGTCTGGGGGTACGGCCACTTCGGCGGCACCAGAATGCTGGACGTCCACGTGCGCCGGCTACGGCGCAAGGTGGAGGCCGACCCGTCCGCGCCCACCCACATTCTCACCGTGCGTGGGGTGGGTTACCGCGTCTGCTGCTCGTCGCCGACCTCACGCGTCGCGGCTCCTCTCCCGACTCCCGTTCTCACGACTCCACCGCCACCATCGGGGAATCGGGCGACGCGGAACCCGCCGCCGCGGCGGACTCGACCGGGCCTCGCTATCCGTTGACGGATGACATGTCGGGGTAGCGGGTGCCCGCCACGTCCGCCCCCGCCGCGCCCAATCGCTCCGCCTCGGCGGCCGTCAACGTGATGCTGGTGGCTGCGACGTTGTCCTTCAGGTAGCGGCGCCGCTTCGTGCCAGGGATCGGCACGACGTCGTCGCCCTGGTGGTGCACCCATGCCAGCGCGAGCTGCGCGGGGGTCACGTTCTTCTCCGCGGCAAGCTTCTCGATCTCGGCGAGCACGGCGAGGTTGGCGTCGAAGTTGTCGCCGTGCGTCCGCGGCAGGTGCTGGCGGAAGTCGTCGGCGGCGAAGTCCGCGGCCGAGCGGAAGGTGCCGGTCAGGAAGCCACGCCCGAGCGGGCTGTAGGAGATGAACCCGATGCCGAGTTCCCGCAGGGTCGGCAGGATCTCGGCCTCCGGTTCGCGGGACCAGATCGAGTACTCGGTCTGCAGGGCCGTGATCGGGGCGACGGCGTGGGCACGACGGATGGTGGCCGGTGCCGCCTCCGAGAGCCCGAGGTACCGCACCTTGCCGGCGCTGACCAGCTCGGCCATCGCGCCGACGGTATCCTCGATCGGCGTCTTCGGGTCGACCCGGTGCTGGTAGTACAGGTCGATGTGGTCGACGCCGAGGCGACGCAGGGGGGCGTCGCAGGCCGAGCGCACGTACTCCGGACGGCCGTCGATCCCCCGCGCCGTCGGGTCGGCGGGGTCACGGATGATGCCGAACTTGGTGGCCAGCACCACCTCGTCCCGGCGGCCGATGATCGCCCGTCCCACGAGTTCCTCGTTGCGGTACGGGCCGTACATGTCCGCCGTGTCCAGCAGCGTCACCCCGAGGTCGAGCGCCCGGTGGATGGTGGCGACCGACTCGGCGTCGTCGCCAGCGCCGTAGAACTCTGACATTCCCATGCAGCCCAGACCCTGGACGGAGACCTCCAGGCCCTGGCTTCCTAGCGCGACCTTGCGCATCAGTGGACGGTCCTCTCCTGGTAGATGTCTTGATAAATGCTGATTTTGACGTTGATGGCGGTGAGGTTGCGCTGCACCTCGTCGAGGCGCGCCAGGACCCGGCGGCGATGCTCGGTCAACAGGGCGAGACGCTCCGCCTCGTTCCCCTCCCCGGCGCGCACCAGCTCGGCGTAGCGCGCCATCTCCCGGATCGGCATGCCGGTGAGCCGCAGCTTGGTCAGGAACGTGACCCAGCGGACGTCCTCGACGGTGTAGCGCCGATGGCTCGACGAGGCACGGGCGACCGGGTCCCGCATCAGCCCCACCCGCTCGTAGTACCGCAGCGTGTGCGCGCTGACTCCGGTGGCCGCGGCGGCCTCGGCGATCGTGAGGGTCCCGGCGGCCTCCGGTTCACCCCCCGGACCGACCGCGCACGGATCAACGGACCGGTCGCATCCATCCGGGCGGACCGCCGGGCCCAACCGCGCGCACCAGCCCTGATCCGGCTCCGCCACCATGACCGGAGACGGCGTCACGGCCGGAGACGGCGTCACGGCCGGCGGGGAGGACGTCACCGTGGGCGCCTCGATCGTGGCCATACGAAAACGCTAGGACTTGGAGTGCGCACGAAGTCAACGTGGCCCGCGGAAACTCGCTGTTCCGGATTCGCCGACTGCGTCATCGCGAACGGAGCGGGATGCGGCCGTCAACCGCCCACGCCGACTGTCGACGCCGGGTCGTCAGCGTGGGGGCACGGCATACCCCCGGCGGGACGGCCTCCCCGCCGGCCTCCCCGCCGTCGGGTTACCGCCGGGCACCGACCGGCAGCGGCCTCGTCTCGAGAGATCGCCACGAGCGATCCGGATGGCCGAGGCCTCCCGCCGCGATCCACCGCGCGAGCGTGCGCGGGTCAGGGGTGGACCCGGTCAGCTCCCGAATCCGGACGCTCAGGGCCAGCAACGCCTCGGGGTGGTCGAGGTAGAGCCGGCGCTGCAGTCCCCCGGCCCGTCTGGCCAGCACCAGGGCCAGCCCCGCGAACGACTCCGCTCGCCCCGGACGGTCCTGCAGCTCCCGGCGGAACTCCGCGGCCGCGAGGCCGAGGTCTCCGCGCACGTAGAGCAGGTCCCCGAGGGTCGCGTTGACGGGCCAGGCCGCCGGATCGAGCCCGGCAGAACCAGCGAACCCGGCAGAACCAGCGAGCCCGCCGAACCGGTCGGTCCTGGCGAACCGCAGCGAGGTCAGCGCCTGCCGGGCGTGGCGGTGCGGGCTATACGGCTCGGTCTGGGGGACGAGGCGGGACGACGGCGGTACCGGCCGTCCGCAGGGCCGACCGGCCGCCCAGTCCCGCGCCCATCTCTCGATGTGGTCGCGGTCGGGCCGGCGGTTGCGCAGCCGCCAGACGACGGCGATGTCGCGCAGCACGGTGGCGGCGGTGGTAGTAGCCGCGATCGGCAGGTCAGCGGCAATCCAGACGTCGATCCTGGCGCCCAGGGCCGAGACGAACCGGCGGCCCGCCTCGGTGAGCCCGGCCGCCTCCCGCAGCACGGGCAGCACCGCCGAGACCGCGTCCCGGCACCAGGCGAACTCGTACGCCGCGCCCAGATCCGACCCGGCGCCGTCCCGGGCCCACCGCCCCGCCCAGAAGGCCGCGATCTGGGCGAAGGCGAAGGCGCCGTGCAGCAGCCGGGCGAGTGGCCGGGGGTCGGGCCGCCAGGGAGCGTAGTGCACGGAGCCGTCGTGCGGGCCGATCAGGGGCGCGAGATCGCTCAGCATCTCCAGTCTGGTGTGCGCCGCCTCATGCACGACGGCGACAGCAAGCCACAGCGCGCCGGTCGGCGGGCTGACCATCAGCGCGCCGAGCGCGTCGATCACGGTGACGCCGGTGCCGGGCCGATCCGGGACCTCGCGCAACGGGACCAGCGCCGACAGGACCGCGGCGGCCTCCTCCGCCCGCGCCCCGTCGTCGCCCGCGAGCACGCTCCAGGCGCCGTCGAGCAGGCGCTGCCACCGGGCCCCGCCGCCGCCTCATCGCAGCGCGTGGCCACGGCCAGGGGAAGCGTGTCCGCGGCCCGGAACGGGTCGGTGTCCTCCAGCGTCAACGCGATCCGGTGACCGTCGACAGTGCTCGACAGCGTGCGCGCCGGGGTCCAGCCGTCACCACCGGCCGGTCCCCGCCCGGGGCTGCCACTCAGCGTCACCCGCCGGTCGGACACGTGCGCGACGCCCCAACCGCTCGTGACCCCCGACCCGACGACGCCCACCGTGGGGATCGACACCAGCCCGTCGATGATCCGCACCGGCACCCGGCACGGCATCCGGGCCCGCAGGGCGGCGGCCACCGCGATCCCACCCACGTAACCGAGGCGGTCGAGGTCGGGTCCGGCCGACCCGTGCCAGCACCGCCGCAGGCTGCCGGCGAGCCAGGTCCCGATCGTCGGGTGCAGGAGCAGGTCGTGGACGGCGTCGCGGGCCCGCCGCTGAGCGTCCCCGAGCACGCGGAGCGCCTCATCCACACAGGTGCGTGTCGCGTCGTCGAGGTCGGCGTTCTCGAGGCCGCGTAGCAGCGCCCACAGCATCAGCATCCGTTTGCTGATCTGACCCCGCAGCAGCTCGCGCAGCGGTGCGGCACCCGGCGGCCCGCCCGCCACGGCCTCGATATCCCGCGGGGTGATCCGGTGCCGGGCGGCGGGTGGGGAGACCACCCGACGGGCGGGTCCGGTAGGACGGGCGGGCCGCCGAGAGGCGGATGTCATGGCGCTACCGGGTGCGGGCCGTCCGCCCGGACAGGCGGCGGCCCCGGGCGGACGCGGCGGCTTCGAGGGGTCGGTGCCGTCCGGCATCTCCCCGAAGGATGTGGTCCTGGGCAGGTAGTCGGCCAGGTCCAGATCCCCGCCCAGGGCCAGGGCGACGTCCTCGGGCAGCGGCCCGCCCGGGTGGCCGATCCAGGCGGCGATCCATCGCTGCCATTCTCCCGAGGGTGGGCCCGCGAGGAAGGCAAGCTGGTCAGCGTCGACCTCGCAGAGATCCACCAGACCGGACGGCACGGGCATCAGATCGTGGGCCATGAATGTGGGGCCTCCCCACCAACGGGTACGCGCCGGCGCGACGCGGGGACCTGCTCGACGAAGAATACGCGAGGACATCGACGATGATCCCGTCCATCGACGGGATTCACCTGGCGTCATCTGGCGCCTTTCAACGGCCGTCCGAAGCCGTCAGTCGGCGGACGAGCAACTGGAAGCGGCGGTCGGCTTCGGACACCCGACGCTGATCCAGGGTGATGCCCATCAGGAACTCGTCACGGCTGAGGCGATGAAAGTACAGCGCGCCCTTCTCCACGTCGAGAACGGTGCGGGTCAATCGGCGGTTCAGGACCGATCGCAGCAGACCGTCGAGCAGATCGCTCAGGGCGAGGAACTCGGCGGCGACCTTGACGAAACCCTCCCGGCGGGCCTCCCGGCTCAGACCGACGAAGAATTCGTTGAGGTCGTCGTGGTCCATCAGGTCGGCGGCGCTCACCGTGCCGCCGCGCACCAGGGCCATGTACTGGAGGTCACCGGGCTTCAGGACGCTGACGGCCTGGGCCTGGAACTCCTCCTCCCGCGAGTCCCCGGCGGGTGACCAACGCCGTTTGATCAGCGATGCCCAGGGATTGGCGAACACCGGCGCCGACGGCCTCGGCAGCGACACGAATGGATGAGAGCCGGTGTCCGGGCTACCGTCGACGCGGGTGGGCGACGGTAGGAACGTGCCGTCCCCCCGATGATAGCCGCCGTAGTTGGGGTCGCCGACCCCCCGGGCCGCCCGGATTTCCGTCGCGGTCTGCGAGAGCGTCAGGTCAGCGGACTCGATGGCGTCCGCGCCGAGGGAGACCCCGACGATGTACTGCCCCTCGTCGACGTCGAAGTAGAGCACCGCCCGGTCCTGCGCGGCGAAGACCGTCCGGATCAGCCGCCCGTTGGCGAGACCGGCCAGCGAGGTGTTCAGATCCGTCATCCGGTGGTTCAGCTGCCGGCCGATGATCTCGTAGTCCCGGCGGGCCCGTTCCACCGTGCGTGAACCATGGAAATAGTCGGCCAGCCGCGGATGGTGCAGAAGGTCGGCCGACACCGTCGGCAATCCGTGGACGTAGTACTCGAGATACTGGGCACCCGTGACGGCCACCGCCCCGCGGAACTTCTGCCGGATGCCGTTGTATTCGTCACCGACATGCGGCGCGGTGACGATGTGGGGTTCGACAACATCATCAGGAACAGTCACCATCAGCTCATCCTTCTGCCGCTCCCGGCGGGTGGCGGCCGACGCCGGACCGGAAACCCCGGTCCGGGCGGGCCGGCCGCCGGTGGATTGCCACCGTGCACTCGTCGCTCGGCCTCATCACGCTGCTCAGATGCTGGAGATGTCGATGTCGACTTCTCGATGGCCACGCCCGCCGCCAGCCTGCCGGCCGGTGAGGACCGCCAGGTTCTCCCGCATTATCGGGAGGTAGGGATGGCTTCTGTCCAGCGACATTTCAGATTCGCGCAACAGATCCTCGTTCAGCGCCCGGGCCGCCTCGGTCTCGCCGAGGGCTGCCAGGCTCGCGGCGTGG
>NZ_CDWRCM010000031.1:19009-26349 GCF_977927585.1 Frankia sp. CcWB2
GCGTGAGGTGGGCCTGCTCGGCCAGCGCGCGGGACTCCGTCAGCCGCCCGTCCGCGCGCAGGTAGATGGACAGATCCGAGCGGCAGACGTTCGTGAACGGATGCTCGGGGCCGTAGAGACGTTCCTACTCCCGCAGGCACGACTCGGCCTCGACGGACGCCCGGTGGTGCTCGCCCAGCGCGTGCAGGTGGCCGGCACGGCTCAGCAGGCAGGCCAGGGTGCCCAGGTCGGACGCCCCGTAGATCTCGGTGTAGCGCTCGAGCGTCTCACCGGCGAGGCGGCTCGCCGCGTCCGGGCTGCCCCGCAGGCGCAGGACGACCGCGAGATGCTTGTTGCAGCGCAGGGTCAGGTGCGTCGTCGCCCCCTCGATGCCGGCGAGGTTGGTCGCGGCCTCCCGCAGCAACCGCTCCGCCTGCTCCAGCTCGCCCAGCTCCCGATGGCAGATCCCGGCCCGCGCCTGCAGCCACCAGAACTGCGAGGTGCCCTCGGCCCCCGCCAGGCGCAGCCGCGCATGGTGTCCAGGCTCAGGTGGAGCGCCTCACGGGCCCGCCCGTCCAGGAAGGTGGACAGTGCGAGGTTGCTCGCAGCCATGAGGGTGTCGAGGTGGTTCTCGCCGAGCCGGTCGCGGAAACCGACCAGGGTGCTGCTCTCCTCCGCGGCTGCCTCAGTGTACCGGCCGAGCTCCCGGATGTCGATGCCGTAGCTCATCGCGGTGATCAATGTGTGGCGATGGAAAATGCCCAGATGGCGCCGCTGGCGGGCGAGGGTGTCGGTGTTCAGGTCGTACGCCTCCTGGAACCGTCCCAGGCCGCGGAGCACCATGGCCAGGTGGGTGGCCATCCGCAGGGTCAGCGGGTCGTCCGCTCCGAACAGGTCGCGCCATCTGCGCAACGCCTCCTCGGCGATGCCGCGGCCCAGCTCCAGCCGGCCGGACCGCCACATCACATACACCGGGGACACCAGCCACTGCCGAACCTTGGGTGCCGGGCTCTCCATCGCCTCGGAGGCCAGGATCTGGCCTTCCAGCATCCGGTAGATCGGCCAGCCCGCGGCGGCCGAGGGCCGCGGAGCGGCCGCGGCGATGTCCGCGAAGACGCCGAGCACCACCTCGCGGGCGGCGGTCTGCTCGGCGGGCTGCATCCGTTCGACGAGGAGCCGCTGCCAGCGCGCGGCGAGGCGGAACTGACCGTCGGGTGCGGTGTCGATCTCGGCCAGCCGGGGCTTACGGATCTCCGCCCACAGCTCGGGCAGCACGGTCGGGTCGGCGATCGCGTCGTCCCCTACCGCCTCGGCGAGATGGCGCAGCATCACCGGGGATTCCAGCAGGCCGAGCGGCACGCCCTGCGGGGCCAGGAAGGCACACAGTTCCAGCAGCCGGGCCGCAGCCCGCCGGGTCGCGCGGTCGCTGGTGCGCAGGGTCTCGAACGACACCGTCCAGGTCGCCTGCTCGGGTGCGACCCCGGCGATCTGGGTGAGGTAGGCGTCGACGGCACGGTCGTCGACCGGCACTCCCCGCCGGTCCTGGCGAAGCCGCCCGACCGCGGTGCGCAGGCCCGACGGCTGATGCCGCAGCCGCTCGGCGATCATCGCCAGCCGGTCCGCACCGACCTCGGGCAGCCACCGGCGCAGGAACGCCCGGCTCTCGGCCGGGGTGAACGGGCCCACCCACAGCGCGCCGGGTTCACTGTCCCAGGCCGGGTCCGCCGAGGTCAGCAGGACATGACCGTTGCTGGTCGGGATGGGTAGCAGCCCGGCCAGCAACTGCGGGTCGGTGGCGCCGTCGTAAACGAGCAGCCAGCGCGGTGAGGGGTCGCCCTGGCGCAGCGCGTCCAGGGCGACCCGTTCGAGCTGCTCGCTCGGGGAGCGATGCGCGCCCGGGACGTCGCTGCCGGGACGCAGCCGCTCGGCGAGGTCGCGCAGGCCCGCCCGGACCGAGGCGGCGTCACCCGCCGAGATCCAGTGCACGATGTCGTAGTCGGAGCCGAACCGGTGCGCGTACTCGGCCGCGATGGCGCTCTTCCCGACGCCGTCCGGGCCGAGCAGGGGGCACAGCCCGCTCGGTCGGCCCCCCGGCAGCAGTCGGTCGCGCAGCTCGTCCAGCACCGCGTGCCGCCCGATGAACGGCTGGGCGAACCCGGCCGGCACCGACCAGAAGCGGGGCCGGCGGGCCGGGTACCGGGGAGCGACCACCGGCAGGTCATCGAGCCGGGCCCGCGGAACGGGCAGCCCCAGCCCTTCGAGGACCACGACCCCCGCGTCCCGCTCGTTCCGCGCGGGCAGGGAGATAATCTCGGCCCCGTGGTAGGCGGGGTCGAGCCGCATCGAACCCACCTCGACGACCACCACCCCCGCCCGCGAGCCGCGCTGGCGGATCCGGGTCTGGACCTGCTCGCGCACCAGGGACTCACCCGGGGTGTCCGGGCCCAGATGCGGTAATCCGATCACGATCAGTGACTCGACAGCGGGGAAGTCGGCGGGGGTCAGCGCCGTCGGGGGCAACGGCCGGATCCGCACCCCGGTGGCTCCCAGCACCGACGCCAGCCAGTCCGCCCAGGGCCGGTCCTCGGGCGCTCCAAAGATCGTCACCGACCGCGGAGCGGGCGGTCCGTACTGCTCGAAGTCCCGCAGCACCCGCTCCCGGTCCTGCGGCGGGACGCCGCGCGCATCGATCGGGGCGCCGGCGAGCTCTCCGGCGAGCATCCGGTAGGCGGCCTGGACGCCGAGCCGACTGGCGGGATCCTCCTGGAAGGCCGCCAGGACCTCCTCGTAGGCGTAGACCGCCTTGTAGGGCATCTCCAGGCCGATCAGAAAGCTCCGCTGTTCCTCCGGGTCGGAACCGCACAGGTCGGCCAGCACCGGGCGGAAGGCCTGGAACGCCGCGCGGCGGCGCAGTTCCTGCTTGCGCTGCTCGGTGTCCTCGACCCGCATCGGGACGGGCAGCACCCGGATGTCCCGCTTGCTGTTCCGGATCTCGCGGGCCACCCCGGCGCCGCCGTCGATGGACTGGTTGTTCAGCGCGATTCCGATGACGACGGTGTCCGGCAGGAGGTGGGTGCAGACGCCGGCCGCGTCCGAGGTCCCGGTCCGGCTGTCGATGAGGACGTAGTCGTAGTCGGCGAACCGCATGCGCTCACGCAGCGCGGCGAAATACGCCAGGCCGTCGGCCTCCTCGAACAGCGTCGACCAGGGCACCGTGGCCGCCAGCACCGCGCTCGTGGATGTCTGCCGGCCGGGACCGAGGAAGTCGATCCGCCCGACGCCCGGGAACCCGGGCCACTCGATGGTCTCGATGTTGTGCCGGAAGTCGCCGTGCAGGGCGATGATCTCGCGCACCGCGTCGGCGTCCGGCAAGGAGGCCTGCTCCGCGGCTGTCGACGGCGACGCATCCTGAAGCCGGTCGATCTCCCGGATGAAACCCTGGAGCATCTCGGTGACGCCGTCACTCGAGTCCAGCTCCCTGTTCTGCAGAAACGGGCGGAAATACCGGTGCAGGCCGGGAGACTCCAGATCCCAGTCGACGGTGAGAACCCGCTTACCCGAGGCGGCGAGCAGCCAGGCGACGTTCGCCAGCGCCATCGTGCGCCCCGAACCGCCCTTGTAGGAGTAGAAGGTGATGATCTGCGCCGGCCTGCCGGCGCGCCCGCCCGGGGTATCGTGACCCGCCGGTTCCGGTGGTTGCCTGGAAAGTTCCGGTGGCTGCTCGGAAAGTTCAGTCATCGTCATCGTCCAGTTCGGCGGCGCCGGCACGACGCAGGATGGGTCGACGGGTGTGCTCGGGATCGGCCATCCGCCATCGACGCTCCCGGCCACCGGCTCGGGCCGGAGCCATGGCCGCCGGAGCCATGGCCGCCGGAGCCGGAGCCGTGCGAACCGTCGAGGCCAGGGGTGCCGTCTGGGCCGGCGGGATCAGCAGCGTCGCGGAGCCGCCGACGGACCAGCGGGTGCCCGGGCCCCGACCGGCCGACACCCAGTCCGTCCGCCCCGACCGCTCGACGAACTCCACGTCACGCGTGGACAGTGCCGGCGGCTCGTCGCCGCGGGCACACACGATCAGTTCACTGACCCGTTCGGTCAACCGCTGGTACCAGACCGAGGCGGAGCCGGTCCGGATCAGCTGTAACGCGCCGCTCGCCGTGTAGCCCGCGCCGAAGTCGCCGACGAGCATCCCCGCCTCCGCGATCTGAGCCGGCACGGGTACCGATCGGATGGACCAGGGGACGCCGACCAGCGCCGGGGAGCTCCGACCGGTGAAATGGTGGTGCCACCGCAGCCGCTCCCGGAACAGCGACCACTCCAGCAGGCACTGGTGGTCGGTGAAGTAGGCGTCCGAGTACAGCGCCACCATCACCGGCGCCAGGAGCGCATCGGGATTGGAGCGGCCCCCCGCCGCCGCCGAGGGCTCCGCCGCGCCGGCCGCCTCGCCGGTGAACACCTCACGATAGCCGAGGCGCTCGTAAACCGCATTCTGTACATCTCCGAAGAAACGTTCGACGTAGCTGCTGTCACCGCCGGCGAGCGCGTGATGAACCAGAAAGAACGGTGTCACAGGTCCCCCTCACGCCGTTTTTCGGCGCAGGGCCTCTGCCCTACCATTGCACCCGGTCCTCCCACGTCCACGGCAGCTCGCACAGGTCGGACCACATTCTTCACCGCTGGGGCCCGGGTGCGGCGGGACGGTCGCGGCGCGCTGCCGCCGGGTGCCGGCCGTGGGGTGTTCGTGCAGCTCATCACGGCTCCGTGCAGCTCACGACTGATGGTGGAACGGGGAACGGACGAGCTCCGTCGCCTCGGCGTCCAACGGCGGCAGCTGGTCGCGAGCGACATCCATGACCCGGTAGGCCAGCAGACTTACATACTCCGCGAAGGCGGCGGGATGGCGCATCAAATCCAGGACTGGAAGGTTGTCATATTGACGACCAAGCTCGATATGCGCGATGTGGAGTTCATGGGCCGCCTCGGGTACCTCGGCGTCCCGCCGCAGCCAGGGCACGGGAATGATCCCGGACGGCGGGTTCCCGCCCGGCTTGGTCGCCCGGCGGATACGTTCCTGAAAGACGCCGAACTCCCGGCCGCACCAGTCGCTCTCGAAGTAGTCGTCGCACCACAGCGCGACCAGCACCGGAGCCGTGCGCACCGCGTCGCGCAGCGAGGTCGGCCAGTGCTCCCCGCCGCCCAGCCGGTCGGCGTCGAAGAATCCCGTCGACCGGATCCGGCGCCTGACCTTGCGGCGCAGCTCCAGCTCGAGCTCCCGATGGAAGATGGCCACGCGATCCCGGTCGTCGCGGTGCGCGTGGCTGGTGAAGAAGTAGTAGGTCGGGGCGCCCGACGGCCCGTGGCTGGGCGGGGGCGAGGAGGGCGGTCCAGGCAGCTCGAGCGGTGGCCAGGAGGCGAACTGGTGCGCGGGCACCGGTGATGACACGCCGAGCAGCGCCGAGCCCGCGCCGCTCCAGTGGGATCGCAGCTCGGCCACCAAGCGCCGGAAGTCCACGACAGACCGGTCGTCGCGCGGCGCGACCAGGTCGAGGGCCTGCACCAGGGCGTCGAGCATGCCGGGATCGGGCTGGCCGACCGCCTCGCTGACCAGCGTGGTCAGGCGGACCGCGACGACCGGGGAGGTCAGCGCGACCGTGCGACCGAGGATCCGCGCCAGCTCGTCGAACCAGTGGTCGAAACCGGCCAGGTCGGCGATGTACTCCACCCGCATCAGGGCCGCGACGAGCTCGTCGACCTCCCGGGGGGCCAGCCGTGCTTGTTGATCACAGGAATCGATGGTGCCTGCGCCGCGTCGCACCCCACCGGGTCACGTACCTCGTCTGCGACCATGACGGTGGCGGCCCCGGCGGTGGCCCCGGCGGAGCCCACGGACACGGCGGGGGTCCGGAATCACGCATCGCCCGGGCCCGGGACGACTGGTCACCGCCGGTGGCATCCCGGACGGCCGGCGTCGGCCGCAACGCCGCCATCTCCAGCAGGCGCCGACACAGTTCCGGCGTCACGACCGCCTCGCGGATCAGGTACCCGGCGATCTCCGCGAGCAGGGCGGGCCGGTGTCCGACCAGCTCCCCCAGCTGGGCTGCGGTGGCCGGGTCGACCATCGGCGCCGCGCTGGTGAGCAGCATGACCGACTCGCGACGACGCAACGGCCCGATGGGCATCGTCCGGTCCCGCCAGGCGTCCACGGTGCGGTCGGCGATGATGATCACATGCGCCTCGCCGTCGGGCAGGAACTCCGCCACCTCATCCGGACTGCCCACACCCGCGAAGATGACCAACCACCCCGCGCTGGGCTCCGGCCCGGCGCCGGCCGCGCCCGGGGCGGGGCCGGTAAGTCCGGTGCGGACCCGCTCGTAGAGCTCGCCGATCTGCCCGGGGACGGCGGTGGTCGTCGAGCAGTCCACCCACCACGAGACGTCGTAGCGCAGCTTGAACCGATGCTGGTACTCGCCAGCGAGCTCGGTCTCCCCGATGTCGGACTGGTCGCCCTCCGGCACCAGCACCACCCGCCGATGCCGGGCCAGACCGTCCCAGATGCGTTCCAGCTCGTCGTCGCGACCGGCGAACAGCTCGTTCTCCCGGCGGCTGCGCCACACCGGGGGCGCATCGCCGGGCCGGCGACCGGGCCGGGCATAGGCGTTCATCGCCGGGCTCCCGCCTGTATCCCCGCCAGCAGTCCGTCGACCGCGGTCGGCTCGAACCGGCTCAGGTCCAGCTTCGGCAGCGTCCGCAGCGGCTCGGGTAACGGTTCGCGGTCGATGACCGCCCGGATGACCTGATTCTCGAGCGGTCCCGCCAGCCCCAGCCGCTCCCACGCCTCGATCTCGGTCTCGCCAGGGTTCTCCGGGCGGGGCGGCCGGTAGTGCCGCGACAGCAGGGCCACGGTGACATCCGGCCGGCGCGCGGCGATGCGGTCAACCGTCTCGGCCAGCCGCTCACCTCTACTCTGCGCCCATCTGACCTGCACGACCCGATGGGAGCCGCGGCGCAGCAGGTATTCGAGCCAGTCCGCCCACTCCTGGTCGGCGCCGACGTAGCTGATGGCGACCAAGCGGGAGACCTCCGCCGTCGGAGTCTGCGGCGGCGGTACGTGAGACGCCGCCGGCGGCGTGGTTCGGCAGGAGGTGGTCGTCGGCGTGGGCACGGGGGATGCCGTCCCGATCGAAGCCGCGCGCCGCGCCTCGTCGCCGTCGCCGTGGGTCCGGAAACCGGCTCTCCCGTTCCCGTTCCCGTTCCCGTTCCCGTTCACGTTCACGTTCACGTTCACGTTCACGTTCACGTTCACGGACCCGGCCAGCGGAAGGAAGGGGGGCATCGCTTCCGGCGGGTCCCCGGACGAGCCGGGG
>NZ_CDWRCM010000031.1:26670-28190 GCF_977927585.1 Frankia sp. CcWB2
CCGAAGGCCGCGGCGGCGCGGCGCACCGCGAGGTCGGGCACCGGGTCCAGGGTGATTTGCTGGGCCGCGACGATCCGCGCCGCGAACATACGGACGAACCAGTAGTATCCGCCCGCCCCGAGCAGCATCTTGCGCATCATCCAGAGCAGGCCGCGCTGGCGGTAGGTGTCGGGGAGCCCCGCGCTCGCGTCCGCGAGATCCTTCGTCGCGATCGCCGGGACGGGATCCTGCACCGGACGCCACAGCACCCGGATGAAACCATCCTCCAGCCTGGTCGCACCGGCCTTGCTGAAATTTTCGATGCGCGAGTGGAAGACCTCCCACTCGCGCCCGCACCAGGCGTCCCTGAAAAAGGGATCGGAACAGAGCGCCACCATCACGCGGGTTCCACCGGCGCCGGCGGCCAGGGCCAGGTCGGGGTCCATGCCGGGACGTGGGCGGGTGTCCAGGATTCCGCCCACCGCGGAGCCAACCTGAACCCGCAGCTCGTACTCGAGATCAGCGTGAAAGCGCTGCACCCAGCGCCGATCCTCATCTGCCGCATAGGGGACGTAATGAAGTAACAAATACGTGATCGAGAGCATCATCGCAGGTCACAGGCCTGTGGAGGGTTCGAAACGCGCAAGTTATTTCATTTCGACTCCATAGGAGATGAAGAAGTAGTTCTTCATCGGGTACCCTCAAAATCCAGCACCATGCGCCCCCGAACCTACCGTCACCCAGCGGACGGTGGCATCAGACGCTATCAGCCGACCGACGGCATGGCGATAGCCGTCCGCCCGGTTTCCTCAATGATCGTTCAACAACGATCGTCCAACATGGACGTGGCGGGAACAGGCCGGTCCATCGAGTACGTCCCGCGTCCCGCGGACGTCTACCGCCGGTCACCGGATGCCCCGGGCGGAACTTTCTGCTTTCCGTCAGATTTCCGTCGGCGCGTTTTCCCGGCGACCTCCCTCAGCGCACCTCCCAGTGCTCGGGTTCGAGCCGGAGCCAACGATCAATCTCCGCTCGCCACCAGATCCGGGTCCCGCCCCAGGTGGCGGTGCGATTTACCACCGCAGCCGGGCTCGGCGCGGCCGGATCGACCCGGAGCCGATGGTCGACCGCCTGGCGGGTCAGACCCAGCGCCCGAGCGATGTCGCCGGACCCGACAAGCAGCGGTAGTCGATCCACGGTTGCCGACGTTAGCCAATTCGGGCCGGCCGATGCCGCCGGTGGCCGCGGCCGTCCCCGGCCACGATCCCGGAGACTGCGTAACGATGCCGACGCCAATCGGTCGGTGACCATTCCTCCCCAGTAGGCTACCGGTCGTCGGACACCCGTCGCCGCTCGCGACCAGCGGTCTCGACCGGTACTGATCGGTACTGATCGGTACTGATCGGTACTGATCGGTACTGATCAAGACAGTCTCCTGGATGCGCGCACCAGCGACACACGCATGTGCTTGGGTAGTCACGTATCGCGAACATCATGCTGGCCGGGGCCGCCGGGCCGGAGAGTGTCGTAAACATTCACCT
>NZ_CDWRCM010000032.1:0-3903 GCF_977927585.1 Frankia sp. CcWB2
CGCCGGCACCGCGGCCGCCACCCCGGGCCCCGCCACCGCCCGGACCGCCGCGGCCCCGGGCCGGACGAGGCTGGCGCTGCGGGGCGTGGGAGTGCTGGGCCGGGTGAGACTGCTGGGCCGGGTGAGACTGGGAGTTTCCGTACTGAGACAGAGGATCCGCCGATCAGGTCAGGGCCGCCATGGGTCCACCCGGGCTGGATGAGGTGTTCCACACCAGTCCGCGTATCGTCCGGAGGCCGGGGGTACGGCCGGGTTTCGCGACCGGACCCACCGGCGGGTCATCCCCGCTAGGGCGCTCGCACCGACCTCGCACACCCGACCGTTCGGCCGGGCGCGGACGGCCTTGCAAGCCGTCGTTCTGTTCAAGGTACATCGCCGTCCCGCCACGCGGAGTGTGAGAGACGCCGATCCTGCGGCTGTACGTCTCGGGCTCACCCGCCGGTTCGTCCCGGGTTACTCCTTCGGGCGAGCGGGTCGCCGGCCGCGGTCCGCAGCCCCCGGTCGCGGCGGTGACGTGCCCGGCCCCATGGAAGTGGGTGGTCCCACCGGAGTGTCCGATCCCACGGCGGGGTCCGGCCCGATCGGGGAGGGCCGCCATCCAGGCCCGCAACCGGCGGGCGAGCAGCAGTCAGAGCAGCAGCGGCGCGAACGGCATCGCTGTGAGGTTAGGGGTAGACGAACGGAAAGCCGGAGTACACTGCCCCCCGTGCCGGGGGCGGGATAGGGATCGAGCCCGTGCTGCCCGGCCGCGCCGGCCCGCAGGAAGACGTCGACGTCGTAGTGGCCGATCCGGGTAATCAGCCCGAACCAGACCAGCATGACCAGTCCGGCGACCGGCAGGCTGGGCCGACCGGGTGGCGTCGGCCATGGCAGTCCCCGGACGGGCTATCGGTCATCCGGGCCGGGCCGGCTCCCACGTTCGTCGCCACGGCGATCGTCCTCGTTGCCCCGCACGCTTCCTCAACCCCACCCGTTGCGTCAGAAGGCGAGTTCGGTGACCAGGTGGATGACCAGTCCCACGAGGGCACCGACGACGGTGCCGTTGATCCGGATGAACTGCAGGTCGCGACCGACGTGCAGCTCGATGCGCCGGGAGGTCTCGTCGGGCTGCCAGCGGCCGACAGTATCTCCGATGATCGCGGCGATGTCGTCCTTGTACCGGCACACCACGCGGGTGGCCGCGTTCGCCACGGTGTGGTCGACGGTGCGCGCCAGCTCCGGATCGGTGGCGAGCTGGGCGCCGAAGGCCGCGAGTTCGTCGGTCGCGCGGACCCGGGCCGTGCTGCCCGGATCGGAGGCGAGATCGAGCAGGATGCTTTTCGCCGTGGCCCACATGGCGGAGATCATCCGGTCGACCTCAGGATGGGCCAGGAGCCGGTACTTGATTTGCTCGACCTGCCGTCCCAGCGCCTCGTCGGTGCGCAGCCGGCCGGCGAAGCCGCGCAGGAACGTGTCCAGGGCGCGGCGTGCCCGGTGCTCGGGGTCGGTGCGCAGCGCCTCGGTGAAGCGCAGCGCCTCGCTGTACGCCTTGGCCGCGACCGCCTCGTCCAGCCACTTCGGCGACCAGCTTGGTGCCCGGTCCTGCACGGTGCGGGTGAAGACCTCCGGGTTCTGCTTCAACCACGTCTCGGCCTCGGTGACGATCACGTCGACCAGTCGATGGTGCAGCCGGTCCTCGACCACCCGTTCCAGCGCCATTCCGAGGGCCCCGGCCCAGGGCCGTTCGACGATGCGGGGCAGCACCGCCTTCTCGACGAGTTCGCGGACCAGGTCGTCGTTCATTCCGGAGATCATCGCGGTGAGCCGTTCCGCCGCCTCGGTCGTGACCCGTTCGGCGTGCGACGGCTGGCGTAGCCAGGCACCGACCCGGGCGGACACTCCGATGCCGTCGATCTTCTCCCGGATCACGTCCTCGGCGAGGAAGTGGGTGCCGACGAAGCTCTCCAGGCTCCGACCAAGCGCGTCCTTACGCCGAGGAATGATCGCCGTGTGCGGGATCGGGAGGCCGAGTGGGTGGCGGAACAGCGCGGTCACGGCGAACCAGTCGGCCAGTGCGCCGACCGCGCCCGCCTCGGCGGCCGCGGCCACGTACCCGATCCACCCCGGGCCACCGCGGGCCTGCCAGCGGGCGGCGAGGAGGTAGATCGTCGCCACCGCGGCAAGCAGGCTGCCGGCGATGAGCCGCATCCGGCGAAGCCCGCGGCGCAGGCCCGCCTCGTCGGTGGTGCCGCGCGCGAAGCCAGCCGACACCGGCCCGGAGACGCCCTCCGGATCGTTCATCGCCGCCCGTTCGGTCGGCCGCCCGTCCCGCCGCCCACTGAGATCCTCCTGCTCGTTCCGCCAGCCGGATCGGCGCGGACCGACCAGGCTGGCGGGCGAGCCTGGCGGTGTCGGACGCGACGATCCTCGGCCACCTTATGCGGGAGCACCGCCCATCCGGACCGGCGTGGGGATCATTCGGTCTGGCGCCGGATCCGTTGCTGGATGACGACCAGATCGACGATGGCGACGAGGGCGAGGAAGGCGAGGACCGCGGCGCCGGCTGTCTGCCCCCGGACGGCGAAGAAACCGGCGAAGACCCCGCAGAACACCAGGCCGAACGCGGCGAGGACGCGGCGTAGCCCGAATGCGCTGCGAGCCGGGGGGAACCTCCCCGGATCGGAGGAGCCGGAGGAGAAGGCGCGGCGCCACCAAGGCCGGTGCCCGAGGGCACTACCCCGGTCGCGTTGGTGCGGCAGGGAATGGGTCACAGGCACCGGTATGCCCCGCCCGGACGGGGCGAACCGGTCACCCTCGTCGCCGTTGCGGGGCTGGTCCTCCCGGGCCGCACGGACGGCATGGAGCGGGCCGGCACCGACGTCGGTCAGCCCTCGGTGGTCGGTCAGCTCACGGGTGGTCGGTCAGCCCTCGGCTGCCGACGTGCCGTGGCGGCCCGGCAGCCTGGCGGTCATCGCGGATCTCGCCTCGTCGCTGACGAGGCGCTCGGTGAAGATCGCGCTTTCGGCGTCGATGCGCGCCAGCACCTCCGGTGTCCCGCCGTCGTGCAGCAGGGCGCGAGCTGCCGCGAGCGCCTGCGGCGGCTGGGCCAGCAGCGCCGCCACCCGGTCGTCGACCCGGGCGCGTAGCGCTTCGGCGTCGGGAAGCACCTCGGTCACCACCCCCAGTCGGGCGGCCTCGGCCGCTCCGAGGGACTCGCCGAAGTAGACGATGCGGGCAGCGATGGCTGGCCCGACCCGGCGGGGTAGCAGGAGGGTCGACCCGAACTCGGGGATCACCCCCAGGTTGACGAACGGCATCCCGAGAGTGCTGCGCTCGGTCGCATAGACCAGGTCGCAGTGCAGCAGCAGCGTGGTCCCGATGCCCATCGCGGGCCCGTCGACCTCGGCGACGAGAAGTTTCGTGCTGCGGGCCAGCGTCCGGATGAAGGTCAGCGTCGGACCCTCCGCCCGGAGGGCGTTGGTGGCCAGAAAGTCGACCAGATCGTTGCCGGCGGTGAAGGATCCACCGCTGCCGGTCAACCGGATAACCCGGATCTCCGGGTCGGTCTCGGCCTTGTCGAACGCCTCCGTGAGGGCGACGTACATCGCCTGGGTGAGGGCGTTGCGTTTCTCCGGACGGTTGATCCGTACCGTCAGCGTGCCCTGGCCGGGTTCGCTCTCGATCTGGCTGCTCATCCGTGTCTCCTCACCGGTCCGTCGGGTTCCTTGACCCGGCCGTGCTCCTGACCCGGTCGTGCCCAGGGGCACAGTGCCACCGGCTGGCCTCGGGTGAAAGCAGTTGTGTCACCTCCGCCGCTTCCGTGACCTCCGCCGCTTCCGCCAGCCGGGCCTCGCTCGGCGATTAACACAGCAGTTCAGCAGCAGCTCATTGGACGGGAGTTGATGGGGAGGTTCGTCGTGGAGT
>NZ_CDWRCM010000032.1:4165-17627 GCF_977927585.1 Frankia sp. CcWB2
GGCTGTGGAGTGATTGAAGCTTTGGCGGACCGGGTAGGGCCCGATCGGCAATCGCCAACGCCTGATCGGCAATCGCCGACGGGGGTGAACCGGTGGGGCCGGGTGCCCCAATTCCCGCCCCCGGATGTCTGCAATGTCTACAACGTCTGCAATGTCCGCAATGGGACCACTTTCCATGGTCTGGCACGAGGCGGGAGCTGCAGCCCGGGCGGGGGTCGGGTGGGCCGCGAGGGTGCGATCTGTGTGGCCTCGGATCGTGCGATGTTCTTTCGGCAACATGCCAACATGTGATGTGCTTGCGTTGTCGAGCGCGGTGCGGCCGGTTGATCGGGGCCTTCGTGGCCGCGGAGGATCTGTGCCAGTTAGCGCTGACTGCTGCCCGTCAGTGCTGGTTCGTGCGCATCGCCGTTGTTTGCTCCGGACTGCGCTCATGTAACTCGGGGGCGGGTTCCGGTTGCGCGTTGCGCGCTCGCGAATGTCCGTCACTCGGTGCTACCTCGCCATCCTTTTGCGTTGAAGACGGGTGCCCCCGACCGGGCTAGTTCTTCACCCGCTACAGTTGTCCGCGCCCCCGGAACATTCCCCCGATGCCCGGACCGCCTACTCCAATGCGCCGGCCCGGTGTTGTCATCTGTGGTCTTCCGGTGACATGTCCCGATGGAACTCGACTACTCACCCCCCCGCACACGAGGCACTCGACTCCCGGGTGCCGGACGAGAGGACCGGATGCTCCAGAATTGGCCCATCCGCTCGAAGCTAGTGGTGATTCTCGTCGTCCCCCTGGCTGCGCTCGCGGTACTGAGCGCGATACAGGTGCGGGGGAACGTCGACAACGTGCGGGTCGCCAACCGCATCAAGGCACTCGCCGACTTCTCGATCAAAAGCAACGATCTGGTCCAGGCCCTGCAGGTCGAGCGGTACGCCACGAACTCCTATGTCGGTTCCAACTACATGGCCGTCGCTCAGGGGCAGGCGGCGCTCGCCGCCCGCGGCCCGGTGGACCAGGCCCTGGCCGTCTATCGGGCCGGTGAGGCGGCGCTGCCCGCGGCGGGTCGTGACACCCTGGCGACCACGCTCGTGTCGATCTTGGAACGCCTCGGCAAGCTCCCGGCGCAGCGTAAGGCGATCGACGCGCACCAGGCGCAGGTGGACCAGAACATTGCTTTCTATTTGGGTGCCGTGGACGACCTCCTCGCTCTCAACGCCCAGGTGGCGGCCGGAAGCCGTAACACCTCGTTGGTCAACGGTGCCACCGCACTGGTGAGTATCGCGCAGGCCAAGGAGCAGGTCGCCCACCAACGCGGCGCCGTCGTCCGCGTGATCCTCCTCCAGCAGACAGATGTGGCCACGCTGCGGGAGATCCAGACCAGGACCGGGGCGGAGGATGCCTGGCTGGCCCAGTTCCGCACCACGGCCACGGCGGACGAGCAGGAATTCTACAACGTGACGGTCGGCCGGACGATCTCGGCCGCCGGGACATTGCGTGACGGCACGGTTAACGCCGTACAGAACGGCCAGCCGCTGACCGTTACCCCGCAGATCTGGCTGCAGGCCTCCGACGCGAAGATCAATGCGATGCGGCAGGTCGAACGCCGGGTCGCGGCCGATCTCGGGACGGCCAGCGCGAACATCGCCAGTTCGGCCACCCGAGACGCGCTTGTCAGCGGTATCGGCGTGGCGCTGGTGCTCGTGGTGTCGGTGGTGATTTCTCTCCTGGTGGCGAGCCCGATGATCCGGGACCTACGCCGACTGCGCCGTGGCGCCCTCGAAGTCGCGAACGAGCGGCTGCCCGGAGTCGTCGACCGTCTGCACCGCGGGTCGCCGGTGGACGTGGCCGAGGAGGAATTCCCGGTCGAGGTCCGGAGCAAGGACGAGATCGGTCAGCTCGCCGAGGCGTTTGGCACCGTGCACGCGGTGGCCGTGCGGACCGCGGTGGAGCAGGCCGCGATGCGCAAGAGTATCGGGGACACGTTCCTCAACCTCGCCCGCCGCAGCCAGGCACTCATTCACCGCCAGCTCAAGGTGATCGACGCCTTGGAGCGCAAGGAGACCGACCCGGACGAGCTGGAGGAGCTCTTCCGTCTCGACCACCTCGCCACCCGTATGCGCCGGCACGCCGAGGACCTCATCGTGCTGTCCGGCTCCAAGCCAGCCCGTGGTTGGCGCCGGCCTGTCCCGGTCAAGGACGTCGTCCGTGGCGCCGTCGCCGAGGTGGAGGACTACACCCGGGTCCAGGTGATGTCGATCGACGGAGGGGCCATCAGCGGTCACGCCGTCGGTGACGTCATCCACATGCTCGCCGAGCTGATCGAGAACGCCACCTCCTTCTCCCCGCCCCACACGCCGGTGCATGTCTCCGGGCACGAGGTGTCGAACGGCTTCGTGATCGAGATCGAGGACCGCGGGCTGGGCATGAGTCCGGAGGAGTTCGACGCCGTGAACGAGCGGCTGGCCAACCCGCCCCCCTTCGACCTGTCGACCAGCGAGCGTCTCGGCCTGTTCGTTGTCGGTCGGCTCGCCGAGCGGCATTCCATCTCGGTGAAGCTGCGGTCCTCGCCGTATGGCGGCACGATGGCGATCGTCCTGGTGCCGACCACGCTGCTGCGGCAGGTCGACCCCGACGGGGAGGCCCGGCCGGAGCCCACGCAGATCGCCCCGCCGCTTGCCATGACGCGGGTTCCGGCTCTCGACGGCCCGGCCATCGACGAGGACCGGTTCCGCGGGTCGCTGGTGGACGCGGACGGCGACCTCGCCGGTCCCCCCGCGCTCTCCGAGGACGCGGCCGCGGCTGCGCACGGTCAGGACGAAACGCTCATCGACGATCTGCCGGTCTTCGCCACGGTGCGATCGAGCTGGTTCGTCGCCGACCGCCCGCGGCACCGTTCCAACGGCAGGCGTTCGGACGCTCCGCCGCGTCCCTTGACCCCGCGTTCCGACCCGGACAGCGGGCCGGGCGAGGAGCCCGGCTCCCGCGGCTTCGGTACCCCCCCGCCGCTGCCGTCGCGCCGTTCGCGTGGCGGCCGCAGGGCCGCGGGGGACCAGCCCCACCAGGCTGTCCCGGACCACCCCCAGACGCCCGGGTTGGACGACCCCGACGGCCCGCCGGCCCGTCCGGGGCAGGACGAATCTTTCCGGGACGAACCCTTCCCGGAGGAACCCTTCCGGGATGGGCCCCTCCGGGACGGACGGGACGTCCCCGGTCCGGGTGGCCACAACGGTGCGCCCGGCTCCGGCTATGGCGGCGACGGCGGACCCGGCGGCCGTGTCACCTCGCTGTTCGGTGACAGCCCCATGGCCAGGGAGCGGTCGCGCGGTGGTGACCTCGGCTCCGCCGACCCGGGGGAGGCCACCCGAACCGATCCGTTCACCTCACCGCTGGGCCGGCCGGTGGGGTACTCCGGGGGATTCCACCGCGAGGACGCCCCCGCCATGGGCCAGACGGTCGTCCCCCTCGGACGCCCGGCGCCTTCGGCCCGTTCAGACGAGTCCGCCGAGTCGGCCGGGCCCGGCGCGGACGGCCAGCCGCCCGTCAGTTTCACCGAGGTGGGCCTGCCCAAGCGCACCCGGCGGGCCAGTCTCGCGCCGCAGCTTCGCCGGGACATTCCCGAGGAGAGTTCCGGAATGCTCGCCGCGCAACGGAGCCCGGAAGAGATCCGCAGTATGATGTCGTCCTTCCAGAACAACTTTGGTCGTGGTCTGGCGGACGGCCAGGTTTCGAACGACGGTGACGATGTAGGAAAGGTGACCTGATGCGTCCGCTGGGGCCGTCCGAGAACATGAGCTGGTTGCTCAACAACCTCGTCAAGAAGGTGCCCGAAGTCACCTATGTGATTGCGCTTTCCTCCGACGGGTTGTTGCTCGCCGCCTCGTACGGGATGGACCGGGCGACCGCCGATCAACTGGCCGCGGTAGCCTCCGGATTCAACAGCCTGGCGCGCGGCGCGGGTCGTTTCTTCGGGGGTGGAAACGTTCGGCAGACCATTGTCGAGATGGACGAGGGATTCCTGTTCGTCACCGCGGTGGGGGACGGATCGTGCCTGGCCATTCTCAGCAGCCCCGGCGCGGACATCGGTCTCATCGCCTACGAGATGGCGCTGCTGGTGACCCGGGTCGGCGACTTCCTCACCCCGGAACTCCGGGCTCAGATGCAGTCCGCGCTGCCACTCTGACCTCGGCCCGGCGATCGGGTGGGGGTCCGATCGGTTGGTGGGTCAGCCGGTCGCCCCCTGCGCCATCACCGACCGGATGACAGCAGAATTCTCAAGGCAGGAGGACCGGATATGCCGCGCGATGACGAATGGTTCGACGAAGAGGCTGGTCCGGTCGTCCGCCCCTACGCTGTCACCGGGGGCCGGACACGGCCGACGAACCAGACGTTGGAGCTGGTCGCGTTGGTGACCACCACGCCCAACGGCCGGCTGATGATGCGGACGCTGGAGCATGAGCAGCGCGCCATCGCGCTGCTCTGCCAACGCGTGCAGTCGATCGTGGAGATCTCCGCTCGGCTGAATCTGCCGGTCGGGGTCGCGCGGGTCCTCGTCGGCGACATGCTCGACGCCGGCCTGGTAACCGTGACCCGACCGGCCCGACCCTCCGACCGCCCTTCCATTGCCCTCATCGAAAAGGTGCTCGATGGACTACAGGCCCTCTAGGACGGGGTCGCCGGAAACGGCGCCGCCGCATCCGGTAAAAATCATCATCGCCGGCGGGTTCGGAGTCGGGAAGACGACGTTCGTCGGTTCGGTGAGCGAAATTCAGCCCCTCACCACGGAGGCCGCGATGACGGCCGCAAGCATAGGGATCGACGACACCAGCGCGGTCGGCTCGAAGACGACGACCACGGTCGCGATGGACTTCGGTCGGATCACGCTTCTCGATAGCATTATTCTCTACCTTTTCGGCACCCCGGGCCAGGACCGGTTCTGGTTCATGTGGGATGAGCTCGTCCTCGGCGCGATCGGCGCGGTGGTCCTGGTGGACACGCGGCGGCTGGCCGACTCCTTTCCGGCCATCGACTACTTCGAGGAGCGCGACATCCCGTTCCTCATCGCGCTGAACCGGTTCGACGGTGCGCGGGAGTACCGGGCGGAGGACGTCCGGGCGGCGTTGGACCTCGATCCGCGCCGTCCGGTGGTGTTCTGCGACGCCCGGCAGCGGGAGTCGGTCCGGCAGTCCCTGGTGTCGCTGGTCCGCCACGCCCTCGACGTGGTGTCCGCGGAGGCGTCCCGGTCGGGCCTGCCCCAGCGGTCGGGGTGAGCGGCCGCGTCGGTCCGGTGGGCACGACTGGTCCGGTGGGCACGACTGGTCCGGTCGGCGTCCGTCGGCCACGTCCCGATCCTGCTCCGAGGAAGGGGAAGGTGCTCGATCTCTTCGGTATCGATGAGGTCACCCTGGCCGCCTATCGGCTGTGGCTGTGCCACGAGGTCCTGAGCGTGCCCGAGGTGGCGGAGATGCTCGGCGAGCCGCTGGTCGCCGCGGGGCGGGCGCGTGATCGTCTGGTCGAGCTGGGTCTGCTGCTGCCCTCGCGCGAACGGGCCGGTCACTACGTCGCGGTGCATCCCGAAGCCGGGCTCGACCACCTGCTCCAGGCGCAGCACGAGCAGCTGATCCGTCGCCATGAGCGGCTGCTCCTGGCCCGGGCGCAGATCAGCTCCTTCGTCTCGGACTACCTGGAGAGCCGTCCCGGCGGGGACACCGTCGAGGTAAGGCGGATAGACGGCGCCGACCAGGCCCGTGCGGAGCTGCTCGCGATCGTCGGGCGAGCCGAGCGGGAGGTGCTCGCGCTGCACACCCGGCGCGAGTGGTCCTCGGCCCTGACTCGCGAGGTGATGCCGGTCGAACTGCGCGCGTTGCGGCGTGGCGTGGTGATGCGCAGCGTCCTGCCCCGGTCGATGCGCCTGGACGAGCTCGGCGCCGGCTATGTGCGGACCGTGGCGGCGCATGGCCTGGACGCCCGGATGATCGACGATCCCCGACTGGACGCCACCGCGGTCGACGGGCGGATCGGCCTGGTCCGACTGGGCCGGGGGTTCGCGACCGGCCAGACCCTGCTCGTGCGCACCCCGGAGCTGACCGCCCTGCTGCTCACCCTGTTCGAACAGGTCTGGGAGGCCGCCGAACCGCTGAGCAGCGAGGCGATAGCCGCTCCCGGGGACGGTGACGACGCGCCGAGCGACACCGAACGGCTGCTGCTGCGTCTGCTCAGCCTCGGCATGAAGGACGAGGCGGCCGCGCGCCACCTGGGCGTCTCCGTCCGCACCGTGCGTCGCATGATCGCCGATCTGATGGCACGGTTGAACGCCCGTAGCCGGTTCCAGGCGGGTACCCTCGCCGCGCAACGCGGCTGGCTCTGAACGGGCCGGTTCTGAGCATCTGGCTCTGAACATCTGGCTCCGAACAGCCGGCTTCCGCGCCGCGGCGGCCCTCCGGCGATAGTCCCGGTCAGGTGAGAGCGGCCGACGTCGGCCAGACGAGGCCCCGGCTCCCCGACCAGAGAACACCATACTCGACCAGGCCGAGGCCGAGCGTGGACGACGTGGTTCCCACGAGATCGAGATCCCGGCTCTCCTCCGGTGGCGTATCGACCACCCCCGGGCACCGGGAAGCCCGCTCACGGTGGTTGTAGCCACGTTGTTCTTCTTGTGTGTTTCAGTTGGCGTTTGACTGCCAGGGCAACTTGCTGCCAGGGGAAATCCAGGACAGCCGCGCCGTGTGGCCCCATGCTCTCGATGAGTCAAAGAAGCTGACTGCTTCAGAAAGGCTGGCTGCTTCAGAAGGGTCGCTGGGCTGCCTCAGAAGGGTTGCCGGATGGGAAGCGGTGGTCGCGCACCGGTCACTCCTGCCTGGCTTCATGTTCGTCGGCGGATTCCCCCTGTCACCTGTAACGCGGCGCAAGGTGCCGAGGTCGGTCCGTCAGGGCCGGTCCGCCCAGCTGCCCATGCACACGGTACCCGTGCTTGCCATGCACGCGGTACCCGTGCTTGCCTGGGGTCAAACACACGTTTCCCAAGAACATGTCGAGGAGATTCTCGTGCCCTCAGCCACCGGTCCCTCGGTTACCGGTCCGCAGAACCCCGCCACGCCGTCCGGAGGCCAGTCACACCGGACTCTCATCGTGGCCAGGATGAACCCTGCCGACGCTCCCGCCATCGCGGCGGCCTTCGCCGAGTCCGATGCCGGAGAACTACCCGGAATCGTGGGTGTGACCAGGCGTGACCTGTTTCACTTCCATGGCCTTTACTTTCATCTGATCGAGGCTCCGACTAACGTCAGGAACACCGTCGAGAACGTCCATGAGCATCCGCTGTTCGTCGACGTGAGCAAAAAGCTCGGGAAATACGTCTCCGCCTACGACCCGGAGACCTGGCGCACCCCCGGGGACGCGATGGCGCAGAGTTTCTATTCGTGGACGGCCGGCTGAGCCCCCCGGTACACCACCGGGCTCCTGATACACGGCCGGGCTCCTGTACACCGCCAGAGTACCGGGCCCGCCGGCTGCGGCCGCGGCCGGTCATCAGCGACTGCGTCCTCGATTCCGCCCACAGGTACGCCCAGTTTTTCATGTGAACCCCGAAACCCGAAAATGAAAAAGGGAGTACGACATGCCCCGGCAATGGTCGGCCGATGCCCTGCTTGACTTCCTGGTCGAACAGGCCGGTCTGCCCTCGGACGAGCGGCCGACGGACCTGGACGTGACCTTCATCGACATCGGCCTCGACTCGCTCGCCTACCTCCAGCTCTCGGCAGAGGTGGCCGGGACCTTCGGGGTGGACCTCCCGGCCGAGCTGCCGGAGAGCTGGACCCTCGCCGAGATCCTGGCCACGGTGAACGCGGCTTTCGACCAGCACGAGACGGTCTGAATCCGCCGTTAGTTTCCACGTCCCCTACCTTCCAGGTCGACCGGAGCCGACGTGAGCGGGCACACTGACAACTCGATTTTCATCGATGCCGACATTGAAACCGTCTGGACCATCACCAACGATCTGAAATCCTGGCCGGACCTCTTTACCGAATACGCCTCGGTAGACATTCTTGAGCACCACGAGAACACCTTCAAGTTTCGCCTGACCATGCATCCCGACGAGAACGGGACGGCGTGGAGTTGGGTGTCCGAGCGGACACTCGACCCGGCCACCCGGCAGGTGCGCGCGTACCGCGTCGAGACCGGCCCGTTCGAGTACATGCACATCCACTGGAGCTACACGCCGGAGGGCACCGGCACCCGCATGCGCTGGGTGCAGGACTTCCACATGCGCCCGTCGGCGCCGGTGAACGACGAGCAGATGACCAACCGCATCAACACCAACACCGCCCGCGAGATGTCGGTGATCCGGGAGAAGGTCGAGCGGGCCGCCGCCGAGCTGCCCCCGGTCTCCCTCGCGCTGCCGGAACAAGTCTGAGGAGAACGAGACCGGTGACTTCCGTGACAGCGATTCCGAAGGTTCTCTGCATTCACGACATGACCCCCAACCGTCGGCGCGGCGGTGACGTCCGCACGCTGCTCTCCCCGGTGACCGTGGGTTCGACCTCGGGTTTTTTCGGCACCCTGACCCTTCAGCCGGGTGAGGTGGTGACCGAACACCTGCACCCCTACTCGGAGGAGTTCCTCTACTGCGTGCGCGGCATTGTGACCGCCCGACTGGACGGTCAGTACCAGGACCTGCCGGCCGACCACGGGGTGTGCATCCCGATCGGGATGCGCCACCGCGTCGTCAACACCGGCGAGGAGACCGCCTTCCTCGTCTTTCACCTCAGCCCGCTGGCACCCCGGCCCGATCTCGGCCACGTCGACACCGAGGTACCGTTAGACCCGGACGCCCCGCACGTCCCGGTCGCCCCGGTCGCCCCGTCGGCACCCACCGTCGACGCCTTGCCCCACGGGTCCGGACAGTGAGCGGACCAAGACGGACAGCGGTCACCGGGATCGGGGTGGTCGCCCCCGGCGGGGTCAACCGCAAGGAGTTCTGGACCCTGCTGACCGACGGCCGTACCGCGACGCGGCGACTGTCGTTCTTCGACCCGACCCAGTTCCGTTCCCAGGTGGCCGCCGAGTGCGACTTCGACCCGGCGGCGGCCGGCCTGACCGCCCGGGAGATTGCGCGTAACGACCGGTTCGTGCAGTTCGGCTTGGCCGCGGCGTTGGAGGCGGTCGAGGACAGCGGCCTGGACCTGCGGGGCGGCGGTGATGGCGGGGACGGCGGTGATGCCGGGGACGGTTCCGGGGACGGCCCGATCGTCGGCGTCAGCATCGGCAGCGCGGTGGGCGCGACCACTCGCCTGGAGAACGAGTACGTCGAGGTCTCCGACAGCGGGCGGGACTGGGAGGTTGATCCCCGGTACGCCAGCTCGTTCCTCTACCACGCGATGGTGCCGAGCTGCCTGGCCACCGAACTGGCCTGCCGGTTCGGCACACACGGCCCCGCCTTCGTGGTCTCCACCGGCTGCACCTCGGGCATCGACGCGGTCGGCTACGGCCATCAGCTCGTCGTCGACGGCGAGGCCGACATTGTCATCGCCGGTGCCTCCGACGCGCCGATCTCCCCGATCTCGATGGCGTCCTTCGACGCGATCCGCGCGACGACGGCCCGCAACGACGACCCCGAACACGCCTCCCGTCCCTTCGACGCCAGCCGGGATGGCTTCGTGATGGGGGAGGGCTGCGCCGTCCTCATCCTGGAGGAGCTCACCGCCGCCCGGTCGCGCGGTGCGCACATCTACTGCGAGGTGGGTGGGTACGCCTCGCGCTCGAACGCGTTCCACATGACCGGACTGCGCCCCGACGGGGTCGAGATGGCCGAGGCGATCCGGGTCGCGATGGACGCGGCGCGGGTCGGAGCCGACGACATCGACTACATCAACGCGCACGGATCGGGCACCAAGCAGAACGATCGGCACGAGACGGCCGCCTTCAAACGTTCGCTGGGACAGCGGGCGTATGACATCCCGGTCAGCTCGATCAAGTCGATGATCGGGCACTCGCTGGGCGCGATCGGGTCGATCGAGATCGCTGCCTGCGCCCTGGCGATCGAGAACGACGTCATCCCCCCCACCGCCAACTGGACCACCCGCGACCCCGAGTGCGATCTCGACTACGTCCCGAACATCGCCCGGGACCACGCTGTCGACGTGGCCCTGTCAGTCGGCAGTGGTTTCGGTGGCTTCCAGTCGGCGATCGTCCTCGCCGCCCCGACGCGATGAACGCCGCCGTGGAGGCCTCCGCCGCGACGGCCGCGGGGCCCGCCCACCGGGACGGTTCGCCGCAGGCCCCGGTCCGGCCGGTCGTCACCGGGCTCGGCGTCCTCGCGCCCAGCGGCATCGGGACGGAGGAGTACTGGGCGTCGACCCTGCGCGGCGAGTTGAAGATCGCGCCGATCAGCCGGTTCGACACCACCTGGTACGACGCCACCCTCGCTGGAGAGGTCGCCGGTTTCGCGGTGGAGGACCACGTCGACAAGCGGTACATCGTCCAGACCGACCGGTGGACCTGGTTCGGGATGGCCGCGTCGCGCCTCGCCATGGCCGATGCGCGCTACGACCCCGCCGCGCACGATCCGTATGCGACCTCGGTGGTGTTCGGCAGCGGGTCGGGCGGTGCCGACATCGGACAGCGCGAGCTGGGACGGCTGTGGACCCGGGGCCGCACCGCGGTGAGCGTCTATCAGTCGATCGCCTGGTTCTACGCGGCGACGACCGGGCAGACCTCGATCCGGTATGGTCTGAAGGGGCCGTCGGGGGTCCTGGTCAGTGACGGTGCCGGCGGAATCGACAGCCTCGCCCAGGCCCGGCGGATTATCCGCCGCGGCACGCCGACGGTGCTCGCCGGGGGGGCCGAGGCGAGCCTGACGCCCTATGCGATCATCGGCCATCTGTCCAGCGGCCGGGTCAGCACCGCGACCGTTGCTGCGGACGGCTACAAGCCGTTCGACGTCCGGGCGAACGGTTACCTGCCCGGTGAGGGTGGCGCGACGCTCGTGCTCGAGGATCCGGCCGCCGCCGCCGCCCGGGGAGCCCCGCACGTCTACGGCGAGATCGCCGGCTACGCCGCGACGCACGACGCCGCCCACCACGAACGCCCCGCCCCGGACGTGCGCTGGCTCGCCACCGCGATGCGCCGGGCCCTGCGCGACGCCGGCCTCACCCCGGACGACGTCGATGTCGTCTTCGCGGACGGCGCAGGTTCACCGGACCTCGATGCCCAGGAGGCGGCGGCGATCCGCGCGGTCTTCGGCGCCCGGACGGTCCCGGTGACGGCGCCGCAGGGCTTCGTCGGCCGGCTCCTCGCCGGCGGCTCGGCGTTGACGGTGGCCGCGGCGTTGCTGTCCATCCGGGACGGGGTCATCCCGGCGGTGGGCAACCTCGACACCCCCGATCCGGCCCATGGGCTCGACCTCGTGCGTACGCCCCGGCGTGCACCCGTGCGGGTGGCGCTGGTGAACGCCCGTGGCTACGGCGGTTTCAACAGCAGCCTCGTGGTTCGCGCCGTCGGTCCCCGCTGAGGGCGTACCCACCCGTACCGCCTGCCCCTGCCCGCTCACCTCACGACCCCTCACCTCACGACCCCTCGGCAGCCGACCCCTCGGCAGCCGACACCTCGACACAGGAGACAGTCAGCGATGTTCTCAGACCTGGCCGGGCGACGCGCCCTGGTTACCGGCGGTACCCGCGGCATCGGACGGGCCGTGGTGCTCGGCCTCGCCCGAGCCGGTGCGACGGTCGTTGCCGGCCACCAGCGCCAGACCGAGGATGCCGAGAGCCTGCGCCGCGAACTCAAGGACACCGGCGGCGACCATCTGCTCGTCCAGGCCGACGTCGCCGATCCGGGCCAGATCACCGAGCTCGTCGAGGCCACCGGCACCCACCTGGGCGGCCTCGACATCGTCGTGAACAACGTCGGCACGATCAGCCACATCCCCTACGCGCAGCTGCCCCTGGACGAGTGGACGCAGGTGCTGACCACCAACCTCACCGCCACTCACCTCGTCACGCAGGGCGCGTTGCCGCTGCTGGGGGACTCCGGCTCGGTGATCAACATCGGGTCCGGCTCCGGGGTGGTCGGTCTGCCGCTGCGGGCCCACTACACCGCGGCGAAGACCGGCCTGATCGGACTGACCCGCTCGCTGTCCAAGGAGCTCGGTGTCCGCGGCATCCGGGTGAACCTGGTCTCCCCAGGAGTCATCGAGACCCACCATGCCGAGGGCATCGACCCGGCCGTCAAGGCGGCCTACACCAACCGCATCCCGCTGGGACGCATCGGGACGGCCGAGGAGGTCGCCGCGGTCGTCCTGTTCCTGGCCAGCGACGTGTCGTCCTACGTCAACGGCGCCACCTTTGCCGTGGACGGAGGCATCTGATGGCCTCGACCCCGCCTTTTCGGATCATGCTGACAATGCGGATCCACCCCGGCCGGGAGGTCGAGTTCGAGCAGACCTGGCTGCGGATCGGCGACGCGGTCACCTCGCACCCGGCGAACCTCGGGCAGTGGCTGATCCGCTCGGAGGACGAGCCGAGCACGTACTACATCGTCAGTGACTGGGTTGACGAGGAGCAGTTCCGCGAGTTCGAGCACAGCGAGCGTCACCTGGTGCACCGCAAGGCGCTGCACCCGCTGCGCGCCAGCAGCTCGATGGTCACCGGTACCGTCGTCGCCCAGCTGGCCGGTACGGCCTCCCTGACCGTTCCGGCGGGAAGCTGACCGTGGCCGGCCCGGCGAAGGTTCGGGTCACGCTGTGGGCGGTTAACCCGCCCGGCGATCCCGGCGCGGTGGAGCGGGCTTACCACGAGATCAGCTTCAAGCTGGTCGGCACGCCTGGCCTGCTCGGTAACACGCTGCACCGGTCGGCGGCGGACCCGCCCCGGTTCGCGGTGGTCAGCGTCTGGGCGAGCATGGCCGAGTTCAACGTGTGGGAACAGGGGGCGGACCACCGCGGGACGACCTCACCGCTGCGTCCCCTGCAGGACCCGCAGCGCCCTCCAATGATTGACATCGAGGTCGCCGCGTACGGCCCGGACGGGCCCTTCGGGGACGATCTCACGGATTGATCATCAAGGTCCAGTAGTCGAGGTCCGGTGGCTGGGGACCGATCGTCGCCGCGGCTGTGCCGTGCGTCAGCCCCACCGCCCGAACGGGCGGTGGGGCTGACGCACGTGGACCACGAAGAACGTCTTTCGGATGATCTACGGATATCATGGTGGGCGTGGACGAGTCATCCCGCCGGTCCGACGCGGCGCGATTCAAGATTGAGGAGCTTCTGGATAACGCCAGGCATGGCCAGATCCGGATTCCTCGATTCCAGCGTGGGCTTCGTTGGATGTCGTCCGATGTCGAGAAGCTCTTTGACAGTATTTATAAGGGTTTTCCGATCGGCACACTTCTCTTCTGGCGCCGGGCTCCCCCGGCTGGAACTATGGAGATCGGCCCGATAAGGATAGCGGCGAACGCTCGTTCAGACCTAGGAGTCGAAAT
>NZ_CDWRCM010000032.1:17831-19480 GCF_977927585.1 Frankia sp. CcWB2
CCCCCTAGATCCGCCAGTAGTGCCGGCTTGCATGATCAAAGTTCGGTGATCTTCCCTTTTCGGGTTTGTTGATGTTGTTTTCGACGGCTGGGCAGGGTGAAGGCCCGGCTGTCGTGCCGGGTGAGCGCCGGGTCCACGGCCCGGGGGCGTGTTCCGCGTAGAGAACGGGCTGGTCAGACGGCCGCGGGCAGGGCGCGCAGCCGGGCGAGGGCGGTGGTTAGGTGCTGGTCGCGGCCGGGTGGCAGGCGCAGGATCAGTTGGCCTGCGTGGCGGGTGACCCGGCCGGGGATGGTGATCAGTTCGTGGCGGAGCCGGTCGCCGTGCGCGCGCCCGGCGCGCTGGTCGAACCCGGTGAGCGTCTGGAGCAGGGTGGACAGCCAACCGGCGAGGATCGCGGCCCACGTCCAGACGGTGTTGATGGTCGGGTCGGCTGAGGGCAGGTGGCGTAGGCCGGCGCCGAGCTTGTGGTCCTTGATCTGGGTCTCGATGTCGGCGTGGCCGCGGAACCAGTGCTCGAGCGCGACGATGTCCGGCCCGTCGTTGGCGGGGATGTTCGTGACGATGAAGCTGACCGCCCAGGCATGGTCGACGATTCCGTCGAGCGCGAGGGTGAGCTGGGCTTTCGGGATGGTGCGCCGCCGCGGTGAGCGGGGGTCGGTGGAGATCTCGGCGGCGGGGACCTTCACCCGGCGGATGATCGTGTAGGTGCCGGGCGGCCAGCCGGTCGGAGCGTAGCTACTGGTGGCGACCTGGGCGCCGGTCATGTCCCGCGCGTCCGTCCAGGACGTCTCCTCGACGGCGGCGTAGGCGCGCCAGAACGCGGAGTTACGCGGCGCGGCGATTGCGAAGTCCATCCCCGCGGCCACGGCGGCGCGGGCGAGGTCGCCGGTGAAAAACCCCGAGTCCGCGCGCGGCAGCGGCGGCGCGCGGACCGCGACCGGCAGGTTCGCCAGAGCCCGCGCGAACAGGCCTGCCGCGCGCGGACGGACGTCCTGGTCGCCGGCGAGCAGGTCCGCGGCCAGGACCAGCCCGGTCCTGGCCCACGACGCCAGCAGCGGCCGGCCGGCCTTCTTCCCCTCGTAGGTATAGGCCACGCCGCGCTTCGTGCGGCCGAAGACCTCGACGTCCGAGGAGTCCAGGTCCAGCGTCGGCCGATCCGTGACCAGCTCGGCCCGGCGCTGCGCGGGTAACCGGGCCAGCCAGCGGCCGGCGAGCACCCCGACCGTCGCCTCGACCCCGGCCAACGCGCCCGGCCCGAACCTGGCCGCCAGCCTCGCCGCCGTCCGCGACGGCGCGAACGGCCCGCCGCCAGCAGCCCGCCCGCCTCGTCCAGACGCAGCCGGTCCAGCCCGGACAGCGTCGCCTGCCCTGTCAGCTGCGCCGTGGCCAACCCGACCAGCAACTCCCCGGCCGACAGTCCCCGCGCCCGCTGCTTGACCGGCCCGACCCGCTCGTCGAGCGTCTCGACGACCCCGAGCCGATCCACCAGTTCGCTCACCGCCGCCAAGCCGGCCAACCCGGTCAGCGACCGGTCCGCCGGCCCGACCCGAACCCGCAGGGCCCGTTTCCGCGGCCCGGTCGATCTGCGTAGTCTCTTCACCCGGCGGGTGCCTCTCGTCAGGACGTCATCGGTTGGTGGTGGTAAGGAG
>NZ_CDWRCM010000032.1:19780-26143 GCF_977927585.1 Frankia sp. CcWB2
GCCTGTGACCTGCGATGATGCTCTCGATCACGTATTTGTTACTTCATTACGTCCCCTAACCCCGATTCTTCCTGCACGGCAGGCATCCGCTCACGTTCCAACGATCTACGAACCCCCAACATCACCAGCTACTGGCGGATCTAGGTCAGACCGTCGTGGCTATGAAAGATTCCATCGCATCGCTTACCGGCTACCCGGGAATCACCGCTGGATTCGTCGCTCGAATACGGTCGCACCAGGAGGAACTGCCGGTCTTTAGGGACTGTTAGCGGCGCGGGCCGCGGTCGCTTCGAGGATGACCGCGGGATCGGTTCTCCTCCCGGAGAATCCGGTGCTGGCCCACCTGACGTACCGCGGCCTGGTCGATAGGGGAAGTCGGGTCGTTTCGCGACGACACCCTCCAGTCCGGCGGCGCCGGCTGCCAAGATCTCCTGGATCGCCCCACCAGCTCCTCCGGCGGGCTCAGTTCTCTCCGGCCGGTCAGGCCTGCCAGCATGGCCCGCTGTTCGAAGCGGGGCAGTCCGGTCGTCTGGTGCCCATCTTCGCCTGCTTCGACCAGGTGTCCGATGATGCCGCTGAGTGCCGGTTCTGCGCCGAGGTGTAGAAATGCGCGGTCTGCCCAGGACAGTCCCGGTGCGTACTCCTCGGCCGTGAAGGCGGTGGCGCGGGTGCCCCGGGCTCCGGAATCGGGGGGGTATGCCGGACTCATCCGCTCTTGATGTCCTGATCGGGCTCGCGCTGCTCTTTGCCGCGTTCAGCCTCGCCGTCTCCCGGATCAACGAGGCCGTGCTCGCTCTGTTCCGCTACCGGGGGCGCCAGCTGGAGGCCGAGCTGCGACGGCTGCTCGGCGGTGACCGGCCCGCCGAACCGTCCGATCCGGGGGCGGACCCGCCCGCGGATCGTCCGGACCTCGTCGCCGAACTGTTGGACGGGCCGCTTTTGGCCATGCGCGCCACCGGCCGCGACACCTCCCTGCCGGCTATGGCCGACCATCCGCCGGTTTCCGGGACCTGGGGCTCGGTGCGCCGCGCGCACACACTGCGGTTGCCGTCCTACCTGCCGTCCACCGCCTTCGCTCAGGCGCTGCTGGACCGGGTCGACCCGCCCGCCCGGGCCATGCTGTCCCAGCTCCGCCCGGACACCCTGCCCGACCACGTCTCCGACGAGGCCAGGGCCGTGTACCGGCGGGCCTACGACGGTGCCCGGCATGCCCTCGAGGAGAGGTCCGCCCAGGCCCTGTACGACGCGATGCCCGTGGATCACCCCACCGGGCGGGTCGTGGCCGCTGCGCTCGTCGCCGCCACCAAGGCCGGAGCCGTGGGAACGGTGGAGGACGGGCTCGCCGCGATGCCCCCCTCCCCGGTGAAGACCGCGATGACCACGGCGATAGTCCAGGCCGGCGGGGACCGCGAGAAGGTCGTCCTCGAGCTGGCCCGGTGGTACGACGACGCGATGGACCGCCTGTCCGGGTGGTACAAGCGGCGCATCGCCGTCTTCCTGCTCGGCTACGCGGTCCTGCTGTCCGTCCTGTTCAACCTCGACGCGATCGGGCTCGCGCGGGCGTTCTGGCAGGACGGCACCGTGCGGCAGGCGGCCGTGACCGCGGCCCAGGCCGAGGTGGGTTCATCCGGCGAGGCGGCCGGGGGCTCCGCCGGGGGTTCCGCCTCCGGCACCCGCCTCACCTCCGACCAGCCCACGGTGGGGGACGCCACGGAACAGGTGATCAAGACGGTGCGCGACGCCTCGGGGCTCGCCTTCCCGATCGGCTGGGTCCACAACTCCGCGGGCCGCGACGACCCACGGGAGGTTCCCGACTCCGTCGAGGGCTGGCTCCTGAAAATCGCCGGCATCGCGATCGCCTGCTTCGCGCTCACCGCCGGCGCCCCCTTCTGGTTCGACCTGCTTGGCAGACTGGTGAACATGCGCGCCACCGGCCCCAAACCCCGGGCCGCCAACGGATAGATCAGGACTCTTCCGTCGGCGGGCCGGCTGGTGGCCGTGGTGGCCGTGGTGGCCGTGGTGGCCGAGGTGGCCGAGTTGTGGGGAGCAAGGCACGGTCCAGGGACCGCAGACCGTGCTCAGGTCCCCCAAATTCGCCAGCCGGCACTGGCACTGGCACTGGCACCGGCACCGGGTGGATGCCGAGCTGGTCGAGACGCCGCACCAGCGCGTCCAGGGTCGGCCGGGGATGCCGGTAGAACTCCGAGCCGCGGATCCGGAAGAACGTCCAGCCGAGCCGTTCCAGGATCCGCTGGCGGCGCAGATCCGCCTCCCACTGGTCGGGCCCGTGGAAACGGTCACCGTCGCACTCGACCGCGAGGCGGGGGCCGCGGCGCCCCACATCCCCAGTGGCGGCTCCTGCGGCGGCGGCTCGCTTGGCGGTGGCTCCTTCGGTGACGGCTTGTTCGGCGGTGGCTCGCGCGGCGGCGACCCCCTCGGCGACCAGGTCGGAGACCCCCCCGACGACCAGGTCGATCCGGTAGCGCCCGACCGGATGCTGGGGGCGAACCCGGTAGCCGCGGGCGAGGAGCTCGCGCAGGACGGCCCGTTCGAACTCGCTCTCGCAGCGATCGGCCAGATCCGCGTCGAGCCGTCCGGTCTGCCCGGCGTACATGTACTCGATCAGCTGGCGCCGCACATCGTCGTCGCGCAGCGTGGCCGGGTCGACGCTGTGGAACACCCACATCTGGTTGCGGGCGCGGCTCGCGGCCACGTTGACCCGTTGCTGGTCACGGCGGCGGGTGGCGGCCGAGCGGTTGTCGTCCGCGACGACGGAGATGAAGATGACGTCCCGTTCGTCGCCCTGGAACTGGTACGGGTCGCCGACCCGCAGGTCGCGGCGGGAGAACTCGCGCTCCCCGAGCCGTTCGACCAGGGTGTGTTCGATGAGGCGGGGCTGGCCGGCGCCGAGCAGGGTGACCACGCCCATGCTCATCCCCTCGTAGGCCGGGTCGGCGCAGCAGGCGAGGACCCGCTCGACAAGGGCCTGCGCCTCCGCCGGGTTCGCGTCGCCGAAGCGGGTCTGCGACCGGGCGCCCCCGGGGACCCGGACCGGTCGCAGCGGCGCGCCGATGGCGAGCTCCGGATCCTCCCGCAACGGCAGGATCTGCTGGTCGTAGAAGCGGGTGGAGAAGCCGATGATGTCGGGCAGGCAGCGGAAGTGTTCCTTGAGCACGATGGTGCGCGGGAAGACCCGGGCCGCGGTGTCGTAGAGACTCGCCTCCACGTCGAGCAGCGAACGCTGGGCGACGTCGGGCAGGTGCGCGTCCATCAGGGCATGCACCTTGGCCCGTTCGATGCCGACGGCCTCCGGACTCGTCTGGGCGTCGTCGCCGACGACGACGGCCTTGCGGCCCAGGCTCAGCACGCCGAGGGCCAGTAGGTCGCACTGGCTGGACTCGTCCACGATGACCACGTCGAACAGGTCGTCGGCGCCCGGCTCGAAGCTCTCCATCACCCGGTGCGTCGGCATGATCCACACCGGTACGGCGCCCATCGCCGCCCGCATGTGGGCCCGGGCCTCGGCGCGCCACCGCGGGGCGTACTTCCCGGTGCCCTTCCCGATCCGGTCGAGTGCCTGCACCCAGCCGGTCAGCGCCCGGCGCTGGGAATCGCCGAGCCGGATCGCCAGGCCCAGCCGGGCGGAGCGACGCGCGGTCTCCAGCACCAGGGCGCGCACGTGCCGCGAGGCGTCGGCGAGCTGACGGCCGAGCGTGGTGAGGTCGCCGTCGGCGTGCAGGTCGTCGAGCCAGGTCTGGGCTTGGCGCCAGCGCCACGCCTCGCCGGCCCGTACCGGATCGCCGGCCCGTACCGGATCGCCGGCCCGCATTGGATCACCGGCCTGCACCGGATCACCGCAGCCCGGCGGGTCACCCTGCCCGGTGAGGATGGCGTCGGTCCACAGTGGCGCGACCGCGCGCAGCCGGGCCGCGAGCCGGTCCCGGCGTTCCACGTCGGGGCGCAGCGCCGCCAGCCGGGCGCTTTCGTCGAGCAGCGCCGTCCAGGCCGCCAGGTCCCGCCTGGCCAGCGCCTCGTGCAGGCCGGCCCACACCCGGCCGGCCTGCGGGCCACGGCCTCCCTCGGTGAGCGCCCGTTCCACCACGGCGAGCGCACCGACGATCTCCTTCTCGCGCCGTCGGCCGGTCGCCGCGGCAAGCAGGCCGGCGAGGTGGGAAAGCGTGTCCGGGTCGGAAGGCGCCGTCGTGACGCGATGGCCGGTGGGATGGCCGCTGGGGAAGCCGGCGCGATGGCCGGAGGCGAAGCCGGTGGGGAAGCCGGTGGGGAAGACGGCGGGGAAGACGGCGGGGAAGCCGGCGGGGAAGACGGCGCGCAGCCGGGCGAACAGCTCCGGCGCCGCCCGGCGTTCCCAGTCGACGGCATCGGCGAGGCCGCCGGCGACCGCGTCGAGCCGGGTGAGGACGTCGGGTGCCGCGGGCTCGACGGCCTCGCCGCCGAGGGCGGCGGCGATCGCGGCCTGACGGGTGGCGGCGGCGGTCAGCGTCTGACGGCGGCGCACCTCTGCCTCGACGATTGCCACATCGCCCACCGTGCGTGCGACCAGCCCGTCAACGCGCACCGCGTCGTGCAGGTCCCGCAGTTCCCGCCCGCCGAGGCGGGGGATCCCCCGGCCGGCGGCGAAGCGGCCCCGCAGGTCGGCGAGCAGCCTCAGCTGGACCCGCGAGTCACCGGTGGGCAGCTCGATGGAACGGCCGAAGGTGAGGGTGGTCAGGCGGCGCAGCTCGGCGACCTCGGCGGCGAGGGCCGTGGCCTGGTCGGCCCAGAACCCGACCTGCTCACCCGACGGCGCGCACTGCGCCCGGGCGGTGGCGAGCCAGCCGACCGACAGCCGGCGCAGCCGGTCGGCGGCGGCCCGGGTGTCCTCGACCAGGGCACGGACGCCGTCGGCACTGTCGGCACTGTCGGCACTGTCGGCATCGAGCGCGTCGAGCGCGTCGACGGACAGGCCGGCCTGTTCGAGGTCGGCGAGCCCGGCGCGGATCTCGTCGAGTTCGTCGTGCAGCCGGCCGAGGGTGACCGCGCCCGGCAGCGACGCGCCGTCCGGCAGGTCGTCCGGCAGATTGCTCGCGGCGGCCCGGGCGTCGGCGGGGGTGATCTCGCGCGCGGTCCGGTAGAGCTCGGCGAGCTCGGCCGGGCTGAGCGGAAGCGCGTGGGTGGGGTCGAGCCGGTCGGGGACGAACCCGAACTCGTCCGCGCGCTCGGCCAGCCAGCTCGCCACCTCCGGCGCGCGTTCCCGCCCGTGCGGCAGGTCGAACTCCCGCGCCTCGCTGGCCAGCAGGTCGATCATCCGCAGTTCGAGGGTGCGGGCGGTGGCGCGGGCGGCGTCCAGCTCCTCGGCGAGGGCCTTCACGGCCGCGGTCTCCCGCGCCGGGTCGACCTCGCTGACCGCCCCGGAGATCTCTACGACAGCGGCGCGCAGTTCGTCGAGGTCGGCCCGGCTCGACCCGAGCACGGCGACGGTCAGGTCGCGCAGCTCCCGCGGGATCTTGTCGCGCAGCACCGTGAGGGCTTGTTCGTCCTGCGCGGTGACGAGCACCCGCTGCCCGTGCGCCACGAGGTGGCAGATCATGTTCGCGATGGTGTGGCTCTTGCCGGTGCCGGGCGGCCCCTGCACGGTGACCCCGCGGGCGCCCGCGAGTTGCCGGGCGATCCGCTCCTGGTCGGCGTTCGTCGGCAGCGGCATCAGCAGGCGTTCACCGAGCCCCGCGGGAGAGTTGTCGTGACTGCGCCGGCCACGGCCTCGATCGGCGTGGGCGCCGTCGGCGTGGGCGCCGTCGGCCCGCTCGTCCGCGCCGAGCGCGGCGGCGACGAGCCTGTCGTCGGCGACCACGGCGGCGATGGCCTCGGGGAGCACGTCCCGTTCGGCGAGGGCGGTCCGCAGCTCCGCGTAGAACTGCGCCTGCAGAGCCGGCCGCGGCCGCACGTACACCGCCCAGGTGTCGACCAGGACGGGACTCGGCCCCGGCGGGGGCACCGGACCGGTGGTCGCGCGGGCGTCCAGCCCGAGCGGGGCGAGGATCTGGCGGTGCAGCTCGGCCCGGGCCGGGGCGTCCCACGGATCGGCCGGCGCCGTCCGCAGCCGGTCGCGCAGGGCCGACATCTCGTCCAGACCGGGGAGGCCGAGGCCGTGCAGGGGCTCGGTCTCCAGGCTCGCCGGACCGTCGGGATGCAGCCGGATGACCCCGGAGTCCGGATCGACCGTCAGCACCATGCGGGTGACGAGCAGCGGATGGATGATCGTCGCGTCGCCGACCCGCCAGCACAGCACCGAGTGCCCCCAGGCCAGCTCCACGGTCGCGGCCTCGCGCTGCAGCCGCAGGCGCAGGTCGAACAGGCGCTGGTAGA
>NZ_CDWRCM010000032.1:26395-27949 GCF_977927585.1 Frankia sp. CcWB2
GGGCGCGTGCGTCGCGGGCGGCGCGTGCCCCGGGCGCCCACGGCCGCCACACCTGACGCACCCAGGCGTCGAGCAGGGCGACGGCGCCCGGCGGAGCGTCCCGCTCCTCGCTCGGGACGCCGGGAGCGGGAGGCTCGCGCTCCCTGGTCCGCTCGACGGCCTCCGCGTCCAGGAGATGGGCGGGGATGGTAGGTGGGGCGTCCGGGCTCACCACCGTCCCGGCCAGGTAGCGGTCGAGCGGGGGTGGCCAGCTCGGCGCGGCCGGCTGGGGTACCCGGGCGACCTCCAGCCAGCTCTCCCGCTGCGTTGTCGGGCCGAACCGGATCCCCGGATGGGACGGGACGTCAGCCGGAAGGAGTGGAGCGGGGACGTACTCGGCGAGCTGGCGACGGGGGGCACCGCGCCGTTCGGCGGCGAGCGCGGCCAGGTAGTCCAAGAGCCGAAGCGACCGGCCACGGACCTGATCACGGGCGGACATCGGGCTCCTCGGCCGGGGGCTGGGTCAGGGCGCGGCGGCGCGACGCTAGCTGCCGTCCGCGTCTCCGCCTGATCGACCTTACGACCTGTCTCCGACACAATCGCCGGCTTCCGGCTTGTCCCGCCCGGACCGCTGCCCGAGGAGGCTGCCCGAGGAGGCTGCCCGGGACGGGCGGCGCGTTTCCGCCCGTGGCCACACCCACGCCGGACGAGGCCGACGCCTGATCCGCTACCAGGGACGCACGTGGGGCGGCGGACCGTCGGCGTGTCGATCCTGTCGTCTTCTGGACACGCATAGTGACTATCGGTACCGTCCGACGTCGTCTGGTCGGGCTGCGCCGAGTCGGGTTGCTGGGGGAGAACCACCATGGGATTGCGTTCCGGCGGTGCCGCCGTGCTCACGAGCATGCTGGTTGTGCTGACCGCGGTTCCGGTCGCGGCTTCGCGCCCCGCGGATGGCCCGTCGCGTTCCGTGGCGGAAAGCTCGCGTTCCATCGACGAGGTGCCGGACCAGGTCTCGCTCCGGGCTCTCGACGGCGGCGGCGACCACGGCAGCGGCAGCGGCGACCACGGCAGCGGCGGCGGCGACCACGGCAGCGGCAGCGGCAGCGGTGGCGGTGGCGGTGGCGGTGGCGGGGACCATGGCCGTGGTGGTGATGGGGACTCCAGAGCGTCCGCCGGCACGGGTGCGTCTCGGCACCCCGCCCCGGACAGGACCGGGACGGATCCCCGCGGGAACTCGCTTTCCTATACCGGTGGGCAGATCGGCGTCCTCGCCGTACTGGCGGCGCTGTTGCTCGGTGCGGGTGCCTTCTGGCGACGCGCGCACCGGGCCGGGCTGTCCTGAGCGCGGTGACCTGCCGGCTGCCGGCCGGCGAATCTGGGGGACCTGAGCACGGTTTGCGGTCCCTGGACCGTGACTGGCTCCCCCAAATTCGGCCGCCGCGCGATGGTGGTCACTGCATAAGCTGACCGTCTCCCGGCCGTCGCGGCCGCCAACGTCGCGGGGCCTCCGGACCCGGGTACGGTCTGGTCTAGGGACTGTTTTGGTAGTTCATCGGGGCAGCCATTTGTTGA